>JARKQO010000520.1 GCA_029974855.1 Eubacteriales bacterium | reverse complement strand
TGTGGATACTTCAATCCATCTTGCCAGTGTGTTGAAAGAGGAAGGGGGTTTCCCCTCCCTCTTTCAGCCATTTTCTGTAAACGTCTGGATAACGCGTCCGCCATTTCTCCGCTGGTAGCGGAAAGCCAATGAGAAGGGGTGAAAGAGTTGCTGCTCTTGCTGGTTAACCAAATCATCAACGGCTTAGGCACAGGGGCCATTTACGCCCTGATCGCCTTGGGCTACACCATGGTGTACGGCATCGTGCGCCTGAACAACTGTGCCCATGGGGACATTTTGATGGGGGGTTCCTATGCGGCGGTGCTGCTGATGGTAAACCTGAACGGGCCCTTTCCCATCGCTTTGATGGCCTCCATGCTCGTCTGCGTCACCTTTGGCGTGGTGATTGAGCGGGTGGCCTACAAGCCCCTGCGGGGCGCCCCCCGCATTTGCTCGTTGATTACCGCCATCGGGGTCAGCTATCTGCTTCAAAACAGCGCCCAGCTGGTCTTTAGCGCCAATCCCCGGCCCGTTCCCCCGGTGGTTCACGTGCCGCCTCTGGTGATCGGCAAGCTCAGCATTAGCTTTGTGACGCTGCTGACCGTGGCCGTGGCCGTGCTGCTGATGATTCTGCTGACCCTGTTCGTGCAGAAAAGCCGCATGGGCAAGGCCATGCGGGCCGTCAGCGAGGACCAGGGGGCGGCCCGGCTGATGGGCATCAACGTCAACGTCACCATCTCCGTGACCTTCGCCATCGGCTGCGCCTTGGCGGGGGTGGGCGCGTTTTTGTACAGCATGGCCTATCCCCTGGTGTTCCCCACCATGGGCTCCATGCCGGGCCTGAAGGCCTTCATCGCCGCGGTGCTGGGAGGCATCGGGGTCATGCCCGGGGCCATGCTGGGCGGCTTCATCATGGGGGTGGCGGAAAGCCTCACCAAGGGCTACATCTCCACCCAGCTTTCCGATGCCGTGGTCTACGGCATTTTGATCCTGGTGCTGCTGGTAAAGCCCTCGGGGCTGCTGGGCAACGCCGTGGGCGAGAAAGTGTGAGGGTAAGCGGATGACCAAGAAATTCAAAGCCTATGTGCTGAACATCTCCGCCATCCTCCTGATCTACCTGGTGCTGTCCACCTTGATGAGCACCAACGCCATCAACAAATACTACGTGGGCGTGCTGATTTTGGTGGGCATCAACATCATCATGACCGTGAGCCTGAACCTCACCACGGGCTTTTTGGGGGAGCTGGCTTTGGGCCACGCGGGCTTCATGAGCGTGGGGGCCTTTACCGCGGGCATCATCACCAAGGCCATCAGCGCCTCCTGGGGCTGGGAGAGCGTGGCCGCCCTGCCCATTTCCCTGCTGGCCGGCGGGCTGCTGGCGGCGGTGATGGGGCTCATCATCGGCATCCCCGCCCTGCGCCTTAAGGGCGATTATCTTGCCATCATTACCTTGGGCTTCGGGGAGATCATCCGGGTGATGATCCAGAACCTGGAGATCACCGGCGGGGCCTCCGGCATCAGCCGCATTCCCCGGGTCAACACCTTTCCCGTCACCTATTTCATCATGGTGGCGGTGGTCATCGTCATGTTCACCTTGGGCCGCTCCCGCCATGGCCGGGCCATCCTCTCCATCCGGGAGAACGCCGTGGCCGCCGAGGCCACCGGCATTTCCACCACCTACTACAAGATTTTCGCCTTTACGCTGGCGGCCTTTTTCGCGGGGATCGCCGGAGGCCTGTACGCCCACTATGTGAGCCGCCTTTCCGCCGCCTCCTTTGACTTCAACAAGTCCATCGAATACCTGGTGATGGTGGTGCTGGGGGGCATGGGCTCTATCACCGGCAGCATCATCTCCGCCACGGTGCTGACCCTGCTGCCAGAGTTGCTGCGGGAGTTCGCGGACTACCGGCTGCTGCTGTACAGCCTCCTTTTGATTGTGATGATGCTGTTCCGCCCCGCAGGACTCATGGGCACTGCCGAGTTCTCCTTGGTGGCCCTGTGGGATGGAATTGTGAAGAAGCTGG
>JARKQO010000510.1 GCA_029974855.1 Eubacteriales bacterium | reverse complement strand
CGAGCCCCTGAAAAACGCCCGGAACGGGGCTGCCGGGGCCCTGCGGAACCTGGACCCCACCGTCACCGCCCAGCGCAAGCTGGACGCCTTCTTCTACCAGGTGGGGGCCTGCGAGAATCCCCCCTTTGGAGACCATGGGGGCATGATGGCCTTTTTGAAGGAAAACGGCTTCCCCACCAGCCCCTACGTAGCCTTCGTCCGGGAGGAAGCGGACATTCAGGCCAAGATTGGGGAGATCGAAAGCCAGCGGGAAACCCTGGATTACCTCATCGACGGCGCGGTTATCAAGGTTTCGGATTTTGCCACCCGGGCCGCCATGGGCTATACCGACAAGTTCCCCCGCTGGGCCGTGGCCTACAAAGTCGCGGCGGAGGAAAACGTCACCACTTTGTTGGACGTGACCTGGGAGCTGGGCCGCACCGGCAAGCTGACCCCCCTGGCCCATTTGGCCCCCACGGACATCGGCGGCGTCACCGTGCAGCGGGCCACCCTGAACAACTACGGGGATATTCTGCGCAAGCAAGTGGCCGTCGGCTGCGAGGTGTGGATTCGCCGCAGCAACGACGTGATCCCGGAGATCATGGGCCGCGTGGGCGACCCCACCCCGGAGGAAAAGCCCATTGTGCCGCCGGAGGCCTGCCCCTCCTGCGGGGAGCCGGTGACGGAGCGGGGCGCGCACCTGTTCTGCCTGAACCGCTCCACCTGTAAGCCCCAGGCGGTGGCCCGGCTGGCCCACTTCGCGGGCCGCAACGCCATGGACATCGACACCTTCTCCGAAAAAACCGCTGAGCTGCTCTATGACCGGCTGGGCGTCCGGGACAGCGCCGACTTGTATCGCCTGAAGGTGGAGGACCTGCTGCCCTTGGAGGGCTTCCAGCAAAAGCGGGCGGAAAATCTGATCGCCGCCCTTCAAGCCAGCCGCCACTGCGCTTTGGACGCGTTCCTGTTCGCCTTGGGCATTCCCAACGTGGGCCGCAAAACCGCCCGGGACCTGGCCGCTGCCTTCGGCTCCCTGGAGAAGGTGGAGCAGGCGGATATTTCGCAGCTTACAGCCATCCCGGAAATCGGGGAGATTGTGGCCGCCAGCATCGTGGAGTTTTTCAGCTTTCCGGAGAATCTGGACATGGTGAACCGGCTGCTGGCCGCCGGGGTGGTTCCGGAGCATGCCAGCGGCGCTGTGTCGGACAGCCTGGCAGGGCTTACCGTCGTGGTCACCGGCACCTTGCCCGGCCTGTCCCGGGAGGAGGCGGAAGCGCTCATCGCCGCCCATGGGGGCCGGGCCGCCGGAAGCGTCAGCAAAAAAACCGCCTTTGTGCTGGCCGGAGAAAAGGCGGGCAGCAAGCTGGACAAGGCCGTGGCTTTGGGCATCCCCGTGCTGAC
>JARKQO010000476.1 GCA_029974855.1 Eubacteriales bacterium | reverse complement strand
ACAAGAAAGGCTCTGCGCATGAAATCGTACTCAAGGATGCCCATGGCCGTTTTCCTCCTCCCCCGGATGCCGGTGTCGGTGGGAAAGCTCCTCCGTGAGCTGCTCTCCCCCAAGCTCCACCAGCGAACCGTGCTCCAGGCACAGGGTGCGGGACACATACCGGGACGCCCGGGCGATGTCGTGGGTGATCATCACAATCGTCAGCCCCTCCTCCCTGCTCAGCCGGCTGAGGATCCGGTACAGCAGCTCGCTGGAGGCGATGTCCACCCCGGTGGTAGGCTCGTCCAGCAGCATGAGGGCCGGGTCCCCCGCCAGCACGCGGGCCAGCATCACCCGCTGCCGCTGGCCCCCGGACATCTCGCCGATCAGCCTTTTCGCCAGAGGCTCCATGCCCACCCGGGAGAGGGCGGCCATGGCCTTTTCCCTGTGTTCCTTTTTGGGAAGGCGCAGCGGGCCGATCTGCGAATACAGCCCGGACATCACCACCTCCAGGGCGGTGGCGGGAAAGCCCGCCGCGTCCGAGAGGCCGTTCTGTGGCACATAGCAGATGAGAGGCCAGCGGCGAAAATGCCGGACATCCTCCTCCAACAGCCGCAGCTCCCCGCTCTGGTGGGCAAGCTCCCCCAGCAGCAGCCTCAGAAGCGTGCTCTTTCCGGTACCGTTGGCGCCGATGACGGCCACAAAGTCGCCCTGCTCCACGGAAAAATCGACGTCCGTGAAGATGGGACCGTCCCTGTAGCCAAAGCTCAGATTCTTAACCTCGATCGCTTTCATACCTTAAACCCTTAGGGCGTGTCGACACAAGTGTTCATCGCCCGTTTTTCGGCGGTTTTTCCGCCATACTGCGTTAAATTTTCTTGAAATACATCCAGTATTCCTGCGAAAATTTGCCTTGCCTGACGCAAAATTCGCTCGAAATCCGAACAATTCAACGTTTGAAGACACCCCCTGAGCAGACCGACGGCTGCCCGCTTTTCCGGCGGCCGGGAGGACAACCCTGTAAAGGAGAATTGGCTTGGACATTCGTG
>JARKQO010000470.1 GCA_029974855.1 Eubacteriales bacterium | reverse complement strand
GCTTCTCCATGCCCGGGCTGCTGTTGGGGCTGGTGATGGCCGCCTTGGTGGCCTCCCGGGTCCTGGACATCCGCCTGGGGCAGCTCGTGGACGCGGCTGCCGCGCCTTTGGCTTTGCTCATCGCCTTTCTGCGGGCCGGGGAGGGCTTTACGGCCCTGGGCATCGGCAAGGTGGTGGAGGAAAACCTGCTCACCCAGGGGGCCCCCTGGCTTTTCGTAACGGAAACCATGGGGGTGGCCACGGAGTACCGCATGGCGGTATACCGCTACGAGGCTGCCGCCGCTTTGGTGATCTGCGAGGTGCTGCTGCTTCTGGGCAGGCGTACCCGCAGGCAAAAGGACGCTTTGGCCGGGGATGTGGCGTTGGTGTTCTTCTCCCTGTACGGGGCCTCCCAGATGGTGCTGGAAAGCCTCCGGGACGACGGGCATTTGATGATCACCTTTCTGCGGGTGGCCCAGGTGGCGGCCTTTTTGATGCCCGTGCTGGCCTGCGCCGTCTTTGGCGGGCGGTACGCCCGCATCCGGGGCAAGGCCGGGGGCCGGGGGCTGCTGGCCTGGCTGGTGGTGGCGCTGTGCCTTGTGGGCGCGGTGCTGACGGAGTTTTCCCTGGATGGCCGCCTCACCTGGGGCCATCCCTCGCTGCTGCGGGATTATGCCATTCTCACGGCCCTGGCGCTGCTGCTGCTGTGGGCCCCCCTGTCCCTTTTCCGGGCCCTGCGCCGGGGGGTCTATGCCCAGGGGGCTATTTTGGCCCCGGTATCCGCCGAAAGGGATGAAAGGAGGCTGTAGCATGGCAAGCATGATCATTGCCTCCCCCATCGGGGAGTTGACCCTCACCGCCAACGAGAGGGCCCTGACCTGGCTGGATTTTGGCGCGAACCCCCGGGAGCCCCTGGAGGAAACCCCTTTGCTGCGGGAGGCCGCCCGGCAGCTTCAGGCCTATTTCAGCGGCTCCCTGAAGGCCTTCACCGTGCCCCTGGAGCCCCGGGGCACGGCCTTTCAGCGGAAGGTGTGGGCCGCCCTGGAGACGATTCCCTATGGCCGGCGCGCCACCTACTCGGACATTGCCCGGCAGGTGGACAACCCCAAGGGCGTGCGGGCCGTGGGCATGGCCAATAACCGCAACCCCCTGCCCATCTTCATCCCCTGCCACCGGGTGGTGGGCAAAAACGGCAGCCTGATGGGATACGGGGGCGGGCTGGCGCTGAAAGAGCGGCTGCTGGCCTTGGAACAGTCATGAAAGTAGGGGTGAGCCTGTGAACCAGGTCCTTCGCAAGACCAAGATCGTGTGCACCTTGGGCCCCAGCACCGAGGACGACGGCATTTTGCGCCAGATGATGCTCTCGGGCATGAATGTGGCCCGGCTGAATTTTTCCCACGGCACCCACGAATCCCACGCCAACACCATCCGCCGGGTCAGCCGCCTGCGGGAGGAGCTGGGCCTGCCCATCGCCATCATGCTGGATACCCGGGGGCCGGAGATTCGCCTGAAAACCTTTGCCAAGGGCCCGGTGGCCCTGCGCAAGGGCCAGGCCTTCACCCTTTACACCCGGGAGGTAGAGGGGGATGAACAGGGGGTGTCCATCACCTACCAGGACCTGCCCGGGGACCTGGCCGTGGGCTCCGCCATTTTGATTGACGACGGCCTGGTGAGCCTCACCGTACAGGAGCTCTCCCCCCAGCAGATCCTTTGCACTGTGGACAACGACGGGGTGGTTTCGGACCACAAGGGGGTCAACGTGCCGGGGGTGGCCCTGAGCATGCCCTTCATCAGCCCCAAGGATTACGAGGACATGCTCTTTGGCATCCAGCACGGGGTGGACTTTATCGCCGCCTCCTTTTCCCGCAGCGCGGCGGACATCTCCGAAATCCGCCAGATTTTAAGCCAGCAGGGCTGCACCACCATCAGCATCGTGGCCAAGATCGAGAACATGCAAGGGGTCCAGAACATCGACGAGATTTTGCGGGTCAGCGACGCCATCATGGTGGCCCGGGGGGACCTGGGGGTGGAGATCCCCCTGGAGGAGGTGCCCGTGATCCAGAAGATGCTGATCCACAAGGCCTATTCCTCCGGCAAGCAGGTGATCACCGCCACCCAGATGCTGGACAGCATGATGAAAAACCCCCGGCCCACCCGGGCCGAGGCCACGGACGTGGCCAACGCCATCTACGACGGCACCAGCGCCATCATGCTCTCCGGGGAGACCGCCGCGGGCCTGTACCCTGTGGAATCCTTGCAGACCATGGCCCGGATCGCCCTGCGGGCCGAGGCGGACATCAACTACGTCAAGCGCTTCAAGGAGCGCTCCTCCGAGGAATTGCCGGACGTGACCAACGCCATCTCCCATGCCACCTGCACCTCCGCCCATGACCTGGGGGCCGCCGCCATCCTCACCGTCACCAAGGGCGGCCGCACGGCCCGGATGATCTCCAAATACCGGCCCAACTGCCCCATCATCTCCTGCACCCCCTCCCAGAGCGTGTGCCGCAGGCTGAACATGAGCTGGGGCGTGATCCCCTTGGTGATCCAGGAAGCCTACAACACCGACGAGCTTTTTGAACGGGCTGTGGAGGCGGGGGAAAAGGCCGGGTACCTGCGCAGCGGCGAATTGGTGGTGATGACCGCCGGAGTGCCTTTGGGCATCAGCGGCAGCACCAATCTCATGAAGGTCCATGTGGTGGGGCATATCTTGGTCACAGGCCAGGGCGTCACCCAGAGGACCTACTACGGCAGCCTGTGCGTCTGCCACAGCCAGGAGGAGGCCCCCCAGTGCTTTGGGGACGGGAACATCCTGGTGATCCACCAGACCAGCAACGCCTTGCTGCCCCTGATTCGCAGGGCCGGGGGGCTGATTCTGGAGGACGGGGACCCCAACGGCCACGGGGCGGTGGCGGGGATGAGCCTGGATCTCCCCGTGCTGATCGGCGCGAAAAACGCCACCAAAATCCTGAAAAGCGGAGCCATGGTGACTTTGGACGCCCAGCGGGGCGTGGTAAGCTTCGACCCGGACAAGACCCTCTGATTCCCATTTATGAAGGAGGCATCTCCATGAATCCCAGGATTGAGAACAAGGAGACCATGTCCTTTCTGGGCATGGGCCGGGATTTTTCCATGGGCTCCGCCTTTGGGGACATTCCCCTGTACTGGGAGGAGTTCTTCCAGAAGGGGTACCACAAAACCGTCAGCGGCATGTATGGCGTGTGCGTGGGCAAGGATAACGACGACAGCAGCTTCCGCTACTACATCGCCGACCCTTGCGCCCCCGACGCCCCTGTGCCCAAGGGCTTTGAGAAGGTGACCCTACCCGCTTTGACCTGGGTGGTGCTGGAGGGCCGTGGAAAAATCCCCGAGGCCCTCCAAAAGCTCAACCGGTACCTGTATGAGGAATGGCTTCCCACCAACGGGGTCTACGCCTACGGCGCGCCCCTGAGCGTGGAGCTGTATGACTGCGGCGATACCCAAGGCGAGGAGTTCCGCTTTGAAATCTGGCAGGCGGTGCGCAAGGGAAAATAGGCCCCGGACAGGGCTTGATTCTCCCTGGTTCCTTATACCAGGATAAATTTCCGGATGGTCTTGGGGGCCGCGTTGGGGTTCAGGCGCAGCACCTGGGTCTCAATCCGCCGGGCGGCCTCCTGGGGGTCCCTGCCCAGGGAAGCCTCCCACACCTGGGGGCCAAAGAAGCCCTCCGCTTTGCAAAGCACCGTGGAGGACCAGCCGTAGGGCTCCCCGGTCTGGGAGCACTTTTGCCGCCTGCCGCACAGGGTCAGGTACATCTTCCCTTGCAGCTCCACCAGGGCCCTGTCAAACTTGGAGGCATCCTCCTTGGAAAAGGCGGCGGCCTGCTTCAGCTCGTGCAGCGCCAGGGCCTCGTGGCCTTCCATGGCCTCATACACCCGCTTGGCGTAATGGCTGATCCGCCCCTGGGCATAGGCCTCCGCCAGGCTCTCCCCCCGCCGCCGGACGGCCAAAAAGTCCGGATACCAGTCCTTGGTCACAAAGCCGCTCTTCCCAAAGAACAGCTTCCCATAGGCGATATCATCCCTTTCCTCCAGCACCCGCATGCGCCACTCCCAGGGGTCCGTTTCCGGGTCCCCGGTATGCCAGCGGACCGGGGTTTCATAAGGGGGCTCCTGGCCCCAGTTCCAGGAGATCACCGAGTAGATGCCCCCGCTGTTTCCGCCCCCCATAGAGAACCCCGCCGCCAGCAGCGCCCGCACAAAATCCTCGTAGCTCCGAATCAAGGGAATGCCTCCTTTTGCAAGAACTTCCTTCCTTCGCCCATGATACCACAGGCCTTGAAGAAATTCACCCCCAGCCCCCAGGCGGGCGGGGGCTTTTGCTTATCCCGGCGGCGAAAATGAGAAGGAAGGGTTTCAACCGGGGCCTGGGGCGGTATACTACTGGCACAGTGCTTCACCGCCCCGCCTACACCCACCCTGAAAGGACGAGTATCATGAGCAAGCTATACGATGGACTCAACGAACAGATGAATTTTGAATTGGAGTCCGCCTACATCTACGCCACCATGTCCGCCTATTTGGCCCAGCAGAACATGAAGGGCATGGTTCACTTCATCGACAAGCAGGTGAAGGAGGAGATGGAGCACGCGGGAAGGATCAAGGCCTTTTTGCAAGAGACCGGCTACGGCATCCAGTACCGCCCCCTGAACCCGGGGGATGGCAAGTTCGCCTCCATCGAGGAGGTTTTCCAAAAGGCCCTGGCCCACGAGAAGGTGGTGACCTCCCGCATCCACGCCTTGGTGGATGCCGCCCGGGAGGAGAAGGAGCAGCGGGTGCTAAACCTGCTGGCCTGGTTCGTGGACGAGCAGATCGAGGAGGAGGACACCTTCACCGTGCTGGTGGAACGGCTGGAGCGGATCGCCCACCAGTGGTCGGGCCTGTACATCCTGGACGCCGAGATGGGCCAGCGGTAAGGGAGGCTGCTCCCAGGGACGCCAGGGAAAGAAGTGATCAAGGAAGCGATAGGAGCCGGTCCTTACGGGATCGGCTTCCTTTTGACATTTGCCTCTTCCCCCGCCGTATGGATGACCGTGGTTCCCCTTTGGGCCGCGTACCCGATGGTTTGGTCCGTTCCGCTCAAGGGGCGCAGCCTTGCGCAAATGCAATAGGCCGATCGATCCACCATAAAGCGGTTGCGCTTTTTCATGCATCCCCTGGTATACGCCTCCGACACGTAGATCACCTCATCCGCTTCCGCCAACAGATCACAGTAAAGCTTTTTCTGGTCGGCGCTCCAAAATTCATCCTGATTCTTGCATGGCAACGCAAAAATTAGGCGAAGGGGATTTCCCACCGCCTTTTTGGCAACCACCAAAGAAGCGGCCATCTGGTCAAATCCCAGCGCGCCGCCGGAGATAAAATCCGTGATTCCTTGCGCGATGAGGGTATCCACCGCTTGGTTCAGGCGCAGGAGAATGGACCCGATCTTTTCTTTGGGTAATCTGCGATGTCCTGTAAAGCAACAGGTTCGTGCCCTCTCCATCCAAATCAACCCTTTCGGAATTCTGTGCACTTATAATTAGTGCATATCGGCATTGTATCACAACACGCACTTAAAATAAAGGGGAATCAAGTGTGTTTCAAGTGATGGGAGCGAGCCGAATGAAAAAACAGAAGCACATCAGCATCCGGATCGATGAGGATGTATTGCGGAAATTCCACTATGTGGCCAACTACGAGGCGCGCTCTGCCAGCGGGCAAATCATGTTTCTCATCAACAACTGCATCAGGGAATTTGAAGACAGGCATGGCAAAATCCACTTGGCCGAGGCAAAAAAAGTGGGCCAAGAGAAGCCGTAAAGGGCCCGCCTTCCCGGCGGGCCCTTCCCTTACCCGGCAACTCCCCTGCTCGGCCGCCTCCGGCCCGGGCCCATCCTCCCCCCTAATACTCCATGGGGGTCACAAAGTCATAGTTCAGCGCGTCCCGGTAGGCCCGCTCCATAATGGCTTCCAGCACGTCCAGCCGCACGTCCGCCAGCTTCTTGATGTACAGGCAGCTCTTGCCATGGGTAAACTTTCCCAACCGCTCCAGCTCCGGGTATTGGGCTACATCAAAGGAAGCGTACACCGTCAGGGCCTGCTTGCGGCCGGCAAAGGCCACGCCGGGCATGAACCCCTGGGTCCCGGTGGGATACCGGTAATGGAGCTTCCCAAAGCCCACGATCTCGCCCCACAGGGCAGGCTCCTTTCCGGTAATCCTGGCGCCCATGTCCAGCAAAACGCGGATATCCTCTACCCGCTTGGGGTCCAGCCTGTCCAGATAGGGCTGGATATCAAAGCTTGTAATTTCCATGGTGCCTCCTTAGCCGGCGGCCTTGGGGTTCTCTTTGCGCAGCAGGAGCATGAGCACCAGGGCCCCGCAGGCGCAGGCCGCCCCGATGAAGAAGGCCGGCGTCATCAAAGAGATGTCCTGGGCCGCAACGTTTTTGTAGTGGCCCGCAATGTAGGAGGAGGCCACCGCGCCGATCCCAAAGCCCAGCAGCACCATGCCGTAGTTGGTGGCCATGTGCCTGGGGCCGAAAAGCTC
>JARKQO010000434.1 GCA_029974855.1 Eubacteriales bacterium | reverse complement strand
TCACAAATAATCAACCATGGCCGTGCTTTTGGAATAGGCCGTGCTCTTTGCCTCAAAGAAATCCGTTTTCACCAAATTGGCGTTGGCGTACTGGCTCACCCATGCCATGCTTTCCGGCTCCCGGTCGTGGCCCTCAATCAGCGGCTCAAACCCCAAGGACGTGCACCGCAAATTCCCCAAATACCGGATGTAATACTCCACCATGCCCCCGGTAAGGCCCTGAATTTGCTCCCCGATCACGTACTGGCCCCAGGCGATCTCCTGGCGCACCCCCTCCAGGATCATGCCCCGGAGAATCTCGGTCCTTTCCGGAGTAAACAGCTCCGGCTTTTCCCGCTGCAGCTCCTGGAGGATGTTGCGGAACAGCCACAGATGGGTGGTTTCATCCCGGTTGATGTAGCGGATTTCCTGGACGGAGCCGGGCATCTTCCCGTTGCGCCCCAGGTTGTAAAAGAACATGAACCCGCTGTAGAAGTACACCCCTTCCAAAATGTAGTTGGCCACCAGCACCTTCAGGAAGGTGAACTCGTCCCGGTGGGTCTGGAAGGCGTTGTACAAATCCCCGATGAAGGTGTTGCGGGCCAGCAGACGCTGGTCGGTTTTCCATTGGTAGAGGATAGCGTCCCGCTCCTGGGGGCTGCAGATGGTATCCAGCATGTAGCTGTAGCTCTGGCTGTGGACGCATTCCTGGAAGCTCTGGATGGTGAGGCACAAATTCACCTCGTTGGCGGTGATATACTCCCCCACGGTAGGCAAATTGGCGGTCTGGATGGAATCCAGAAACACCAGAAAGCTCAGAATCTTGTCGTAGGCCTGCCGCTCCGCCTTGTCCAGCTTGGGGTAGTCCTTCACGTCCTGGGTCAGGTTGATCTCCTCCGGCACCCAGAAGTTGTTCATGGCCTGGCGGTACCAATCGCTCACCCAGGGGTATTTCAGGTTGTTGAAATCGTTCAGGTTGGTGGGGTTGCCGCCGATCATGCGGCGCAGGCGTATTTCGGTGTCTCCGTTGGGGTTGAAAAGCGGCTTCCGTTCCATCAGGGCCATAGGGCTCCCTCCATTCTTGATCAGTTGGCGCAGCTGTCGCAGGCCTCCACCTCCAGGGCCTTCCCCCGGACGTAGTACACGGTTTTCACGCCCTGCTCCCAGGCCAGCAGGTATAATTCCAGCACCTGGCGCAGGGTATGGTCGCTGGTGACGTACAGGTTCAGGCTTTGGGACTGGTCGATGTGCTTTTGCCGCACAGCCGCCGCCCGCACGGACCAGGCCTGGTCGATCTGGTGGGCGCTTTTGTAGTACCAGTAGGTTTCCATGGAAAGCTCCGGGGCCACCCGGGGGAGCATGGCGCCCTTCTTTTCCTCCAGGAAGTACCGGCCCATCACCGGGTCGATGCCCGGGGTGGTGCCCGCCAGAATGCTGGTGGAGCTGGTGGGGGCGATGGCCAGCAGGTAGGCGTTCCGCAGGCCGTCCCGGGCCACCTTCTCCGCCAAAGCCCGCCATTTGGGGCTGTCATAGCCCCGCTTCTCAAAATAGGCCCCGGTTTGCCAATCACTGCCCTCAAACAGGGGATAGCCGCCCTTTTCCCGGGCGATGTCCGCGCTGGCGGAAATGGCCCAGTAGTTCAGCCGCTCAAACACCTCGTCCACAAAGGCCAGGTGCCTGTCGCTCTCCCAGGGCACGCCGTGCTTGGCCAGCATGTGGTGGTAGCCGTGGACCCCCAGGCCCACGGCCCGGTAGCGGCGGTTGGTAAGGCCCGCGTAGGTCACGGGGTAGAAGTTCAGGTCGATCACGTTGTCCAAAGCCCGCATGGCGGCCCGGACAATGGCCCCCATGGCCTCGTCGTCCCGCACCGGCAGCGTGCCCAAGGACAGGCTCGCCAGGTTGCACACCACGAAATCCCCGGGCCTGGTGGTGGTCACCACCACGGTTTCCCCGTTTTCCTCCCGCACCTCCCGGCTGATGAAATCCACCCCCCGCATGTTCTGGGCGATTTCCGTGCACAGGTTGGAGCAGTAGACCATCCCCGCCTGGGGGTTGGGATTCAGGCGGTTCACGGTGTCCCGGTTGAAGGCGAAGGGGGTGCCGGTTTCCACGGCGGATTTCAGAATCAGCCGCACCAGCTCCTTTAAGGCGATCTCCCGCTTTTTCACCCGGCTGTCCTGTACGCAGTCCAGGTAGCGGCGCTCCCACTCCGCCCCGTGGTAATCCTCCAAAGAATACCCCTTCACCGTGAGGATGTCGTGGGGGCACATCATGTACCAAAACTGGTCCAGGTTTTCCTT
>JARKQO010000403.1 GCA_029974855.1 Eubacteriales bacterium | reverse complement strand
ACCCGCTGGCCGACCTTGAGGCCTTCGACCCCTTCGCCGAGTTCCTCGATCACGCCCACATACTCGTGGCCGATGGTCAGCGACGGGACGATGTTCCGTCGGCTCCATTCGTCCCAGTTGTAGATGTGCAAATCGGTGCCGCAGATAGCGGTCTTGCGGATACGGATCAGCACCTCGCCATGGCCGGGCCTGGGAATGGGAATTTGAGTAAGCTCCAAGCCTTTTTCTGGCCGCGTCTTGACCAACGCGAACATCTCGCCGTTCATGAATAAAGCCCTCCTTATCTGCCGAAAGCAGGAATCAAGCCTACTTTCAAGTTTAGCACGGGACAGGCGGCGCGTCCACCACAAACTGTCCCTTAGGCGGTGGAAAGCGCCCTGCTCTAGCATATGGGAAGGGAGGACGGTCATTCCACCGTGGAAAGGACCCCTTCGCCCAGGGAAACCCCCTTCATATCCACCAGCTCCCGGCTCCGGGGGCCGATGGCGGTGGTAGTCAGATGCTGTTCATAGCTGATGTTCCACTTTTCCGCCGAGAAGGAAGCGGCTATATGCAGCCCCTTCATCAACAGGTCTAGCTGATCTCCGTCCCGCCCCTGGAGCCGCACGAGCATCAGGATGGCAAAATCACTTTCCAGGGTTTCCTCATTTCTTTCCATTTCTTCGGTATCCGTGTCGGACAGGCCCTTGGGCAGAAGCACGCCGTCCGCGATCATATCAGAGGCGTCTATCTCGTCGCAAAGGCCGCACTCCTGATACGGGGCCAGCCAGACTCCCTCCGGCGGGTCTTCCAGGCTGAACAGCACGTCGTACACGCCAAAGGGCCCATGCCGCTTAGCAATCCGCCCCTCCACCAAAAACAGGCGGTAGTCCGGCGCGTCCCAGGGCAAAGCAAGAACCTGGGCCGGAGCCTGGGGCATGGGCTGGTCCGCAAACATCAGCACATCACCTAATGTATGGTACCTTCCGGTGTTGGAATAAAACGCGGCCAGCTGTTTCGGACTGGGCGCAAAGGGCGTATAGCGAAATGCGGCAAACACCGCGCCTTTGGGTGGATAGCCGCTATCCTCCGGCACCCCCGCCAGCGGCAGGGAGAGGATTTCCTCCCGCCCGTCCCCCAGGGTTCGGGTGCAGGCAATGGTGAGGTTGCCAACGCTTTCCCCGGCTTCCAGGACTATTTCCAGCGCCCCCCGGTTGAAGCCGCCCTGGGGCCGGAAATGCAACTCCATCCATTCGTTCGTTACGCTGTCAAGCACAGACAGCGGCACAAGCTCCGCTCCGCAGGAGGCCCTGCCGGAAACCACCTTGAAGTTGGACAGCGCCTCCAAATCCTCCGGGCTTTCCCGGGAATCCAGCCGCAGCCATACGGTGGGTATAGGGTTCCCGCTACCCTGGGGCCTGCAGATAGTTTTACCGGTAAAATAGCGGGTGACGGCATAGTCCGGCACCAGCGGCCCCCAGGATACGGCCCGCAGGTCAAAGGGCCGGTTTTCCTCCTGCCCGGAGGCGGCCCTGGCCGCCTCCGCCAGAAAACCCCGCAGCAGGCTTTCCCCTGCCCGTGCCTCCACATAGGCCCAGAGCCCCATTCTCCCCAAAAGCCGGACCTGGCTGCCCTGGGGAAGCAAGGCCATTTCCCCCTGGGAGCCCAGGGGGTCATCGGTAAGGGAGGCCGGTTTTATCAGCGTTTGGGAGATGTTTTGCCACTGGGAGGATAGATCGGCGGTGACGCCGCCTTCCTCCAGCAGGCCCTGGGCGGCAATATAGCCAAAGCGCATGCGTCCTTCGCTGATGCCATACTGAATCAAAAGCCAATCCCCTTCCCGGCCGAATATCTGGACCCAGTCATTGGTGGAAACTGTGGCACGTCCCTTCCCGGCAGGGGCGTAGTTCTCCCCAGGACCGGTATAGACGGGAAGCTTCTTTCCCTTGGGCAGCTGAAGCTCCAGGGGGGTCAGCGTACCTTCCGGAATGGAGGGCGGCGCTATGGCCGCCAGGGCGGAAAGCACGGGCAGCAGGCACAGGGAAACCAGGATCAAGGCCGCAATCCGTTTCATATTCATCCCTCCGCTGTATAGGACCGGCAACGCCCCAGCGCTCGTCGCCGGACGCCTGGCCGCCGCCCGCAAAGAGCAGCTTGTCCCTTTCGGAAAAGCCGGTGGATCTGAAACATCCTTATATCATCTATGGCTATGATACCATATGGGCTCATATAGGGCAAGGTTCGCCCTTTTGCCGGCGTGGGTTTTTGATTTGTTGATCAGCACAAGCCTATCACCAAGGCAAATGCCCAAATTCCATATTGTTACAACTGCTCCCTTGACATACGCGGTAGACAGGCGTAGTCTATACTAGACATATGTCGTATGGAGGGATGCAACATGAGCACGCCCATTCAGCTTTCCGACGCGGAGTTCAAAATCATGGAGGTGCTGTGGGAACAAAGCCCCCGGTCCATGCCCCAGATTACCCAGGCCCTTTACCATGAAACCGCGTGGACCAAAATCACGGTGATTACGCTTCTGAAACGGATGATCGCCAAGGGCACCGTCCAGGTGGACGAAACGGTTTCCCCCAAAACCTATACGCCCCTGGTGGAGCGCAAGGCCCTGGCCAGGCAGGAAACCAAAAGCCTGCTAAATCGCCTGTTCAAGGGCAGCCACACGATGCTTATGAGCAACATGGTGGAGGAGGGCGGTATCACCGACGACGAGCTGGACGAAATGATACGCCTGTTGCAAAAGAGGAAGGAGGAACGCTCATGATCCCCCAAAGCATTCTCTCGTTTTTCCACGCGGGCAAGTCCCTGCCCTTTCGCAGCATGACCTATTTCAACTTCCTGCTGGAGGCTACGCTGGCGGGCAGCGTCCTCATCGTTGTGGTGCTGGTGCTGCGCCGGGTGTTCCGCAAGCAGATCGGCAGCCGGCTGGTATACCTGGCCTGGGCTCTGGTGGCCATCCGCCTGCTGCTGCCCGTGGCCATCCCCAACCCGCTGATGGACCAGTTCCGCCCCACCCTTTCCACCGACGCGGGGGCCCGCCCTGTGGCCGACCAAATCCGGGTGCGCTATCTGGACGCGCTGAGGGACGTTTCCTGGGAGTTGTCCTCCGGTGCCGGGGGTAGAGTCTCCCCATTGGAACGAAGCCTTTCCGCCCTCACCCTTGATCTGGGGACCTATACCTCCTACGGCTGGCTTGGCAAGGGCTACCTGCTTTGCTACGGGGTGGGCGGCGTCATGGTGGCGGCAATCTTTGCCGGGCGGCATATCCGTTTCCGGCGCAGGCTGAAAAGAAACACTGTCAACACCTTGGAAGGAGAGCAGCTGGCGCTGTACCAGGAGCTGTGC
>JARKQO010000365.1 GCA_029974855.1 Eubacteriales bacterium | reverse complement strand
GGGACGAGGCCAGGGGCGCTGCCCCTGGACCCCGCCAGGGGACGCTGTCCCCTGGACCTCTGCCAAAGGGATATATCCCTTTGGAATCCCACTTTTTGACCGGGTTTCACCCGATCAATGGGGATCATCAGTTCGTGTTAGTAAAATGGGTTTGTTGTTTCTTACCCCTTGAGGCCCGCCGCCGCCCGCATGGCCGCCAGGCGGGTGGTTTGGGAATCCGCCGGGGCGTCCTTGGGCGGGCCGCCCTTCAGCTTGTCCTTCACCGCCCGGTCCACCGCCGCCCGGAAGGCTTGCTCCGCCTGCTCCAGGCTTTGGGCCATGGCCCCCTCGTCCGCCAGGCTGACGCAGTGGATCAGCTCCGGCGGCATGCCCTTCTGGCTCATCAGCCCCAAAGCCGAGGCCCGCAGCTCCCGCCGGGTCAGCTCCGCCTCCCGGTCCGCCAGCTCCTTTTCCCGCTCCTGGGCCCGCTGGTCCGCCAGCTCCTGGGCGGTCATGTTCCGCTGGGCCTCCCACTTGCCCCTGGCGGTGTCCAGGGCCTTGGCCACCAGCTTGTCAAACTGGCTCTGCAAGGCCTTGTCCCCGTTCAGCAGGGCGTTCAGGTCGGCGGGAGCGGGGGGGATGGGCTGGGGATCGCTGTGGGGGCTGGCCTCCGGGGCTTGGGGGGGTGCTTCTGGGGTTGCCGGTGTCGCTTCCGGGGTCGCCTCCGGGGTCCCCGGCATCCGACCGTTGTGATTGGTTTCCTTCATACGAATGGTTCCTCCTTGCCCGGGCCGTTCGGGCGTGCCGCCCGGCCCGTTCCTGTTGTGGTATGAAAAAAGCGCCGGCAAAAGCCGTGGCGCTTGATTCTTGGGGGTAGGGGGTGGGAAAGGGAAAGATAGAATGGCGCGCCTATCTCTCCCTCAGTCGGCCTGCGGCCGACAGCTCCCTCTTCAGAGAGCCTGGCACCCGGATGATGCTACTTTTTTTCAATTGGGGCAAACCGCCTCGCGTGGCCCTCATTCCCTCACCACATATCCGTCACGTCGGACAGGGGCACCAGCTCCCGGATGCTCAGCCCGTCCACCTTATAGTTGTCCAGCAGCCAATCATCATCGTCGTGGATGCCACGGAAGAGGATGGTTTCATCCTCCAAGCTTTTGCGGATAGCCCGCACCAGGCGACCCTGTTCATCATGGTTACAGGTGATAAAAATGGGCTGCCCTTTGTAGTACATCAAAATTTCCGCGTTCCTGCTAGCGTAGTAATACTCCAGAAATTCCTCTAGCGAAGTGTTGCCAACCATTTTAACACCCTCCTTACAAACGCCCTTTCCAAGGCATTCAGGGCCCGTGTGGCTTCACCCCATTCCCCATGTTGCACATAAGGTTTGATCCCCTGATGAGGATGGTCAAAATCTATACGCGCCACCCTCTGCCGCTTCGCATTGTACACGGTGATCTGCTTGAGTTCATTGTCCTTACCCAAGGTGGCATAGATACGGTTGGGGGTAATGCTCTCCAGCGGAAGCGCCACAGACGCGCCGGGGTCCTTTTTGCTCACCAAGCTCACCCGAAGCTCCTCGCTGCGGGCCACCTGCCGCCAGTTCCGTTGTTCCTTCAAATAAGCGCCTCGTCCGCCCATAGTCTACTCCTTTTTGGCCCGCCGCGCAACCGTTTCATAATACGCCTCCACAGGCTGGATGTTTCCCCGGCACTGGCCGGGCACAATGCCAAAGAAAAGCACTATGTCCGGTCGCAGGCGCTCCATCATCGCGTCATACCCCCGTAAAAAGGCCCGCCGCTGGTCCGCCCGGCGCTGGGTGCCCACGCTGGACACGCTAACCACGCTCCCCTCCGGTTCTCCGTCAAAGCACCAGGCAAAGCTGGACGGGTCCGCCCAGCTGACGCTAGGGATCACCCGGATGCCCTGGGCCTGCCACCAGGCCCCCAGCCAATGCTTGCGGTAATGGTTGTAGAGGTTCATCGCCGCCGGGGCGTCGGCATACAGGCTGAAATCCGGTGACAGCACGGCCCCGGCCTGGGACAGAAATCCCACGTACTTTTGAGGATTTCTCCACAACCGCTGGAGCCGGTAGTCGTCCACGTACAGGCTGATTCCCGTTTCCGGCGTAATCCTCCGGGAGAGATCATTCATGGGCTGCCACCAAAGGGGCGGCATCAAGGAGTATGGGCGGAGAATGGGAATGTCATAGGCCCCCACGCAATCCATCGCACCGGGGCGCCATCGGCTCAGCCCTTCACAGAGGGGCTTTTCACAAGATGCTTGCATGCCTATTCCCCCGCCATCTCCCTGGCCGCCGCCTGGGGGTCCTCCACAAAGGGCACCTGCCCCAATAGAATGGAAGGGGGCACCAGCCCCGCCAAGGTGGACACCATTTGGGCCGTCTCCAGCTCGTTGACGGGCAAGGACCGCTTGAAGAGGATGCGCACCCGGTCCGGCTGGAGGGGGGCGGCCCCGCGCAGGGCCAGAAAGTGGGAAAACAGCCGCAGCCGCTGGCGCAGGCCCTCGCCAAACCAGCGCTCCTTGATGCGGGTCAGCTGCTCCAGGCCCAGGAGCTTAAAGCGCATGGCCACCCCAGAGCTGTTGCCGGCGAATTGCTGGTCGCTCATGTCCGGCACAAAGGACAGCTTGTGGATGTCCTCCTTGAGGGACAGGCGCAGCACCTCGGTGTCGCTTTCGCTGGCGGGCTTTACCAGCCACTCGGCCTTGGCCCCGTCCCCGGGCATGAAGAGGGTCTTGGTTTGGCGCAGGCGCTGGGCCGGGGTCAGGGAGCCCTGGAAGCCGGGGGCGGGGCCCGCCCGCAGGTCCGTTTCCGGGCCGTCCCCGCTTTCCTCCTCCCCTTCGGGGGCCTCGATGGGGGCGTCCTCCACCCCCAGGCTGCCCACGCCGTACATGGCCAGAATGCTGTCGGTGAACTGCTGCTTGTCGTTCACCCGGTCGGACTGGAGGGCGTCATAGGCGTCCAACAGGCTCAGGACCGGCTCAAAATCCCCCTGCTCCCGGCTGTTGTTCCAGTACTCCACCAAAGGCACAGAGCCGAAGAAGTGGGCCGTCCGCTCCCCGGTGGGCTTTGGTACCTCCTGCCCCTTCCGGTCATAGCAGACGGTCTCCCCCGCCGTGTAGACGGTGATCCGCTCGCCCTTGGGGCGCAGGGCCCGGTCCATCTTGGGCAGAATGGTGACGCCCAGCAAAGGCGCGTGGCGTACGGTATCGTCGTAGACCACGAAGGCGCAGCGGGGGTCGATCTGGGCCACCTTGGGCTCCCCCTCCTCGTCGGCGTAGGCCAGCTCCACCGCCACGCCGTAGACGGAGGCGTCCACGGCCAGCTCCGCGTCCAGGGTTTGGCTGTCGGCGGCGGCGTAGGCGGCGCGGACGGCCTCAAAGGCGGCCTCCTGGCCGGAGGGCGGGGCGTAGGCCACGGGGCTGCCCAGCAGGTACCCGGCAGCCATGGTGACGATATAGCCCGGGAGATCGTGGACGAGCCGGTTGTTGGGCAGGCCCCGGAGCCGCCTGCGGTCCTGGATGCTGTGGCGGCGGCCGTAGACGCGGCCCAGCTGCTCCAGGTGCCGCCGCCGGGCCCCAAAGCGCCGAAGCAGCTCCCCCAGCACAGCGGGCTCAGGCTCGCCAGTGGGCAAAAGCAGGTCCTTGTCCATGGTGATCATATACGCAATACTCCTTTATCACAGGGCCACCATACAGTGCCCCAAAAATAATCCATCCCAAGAGCGGGTCCGGGGCTACGCGATTCGCTGCCTTCGGCAGCTCGGTCGCTAGTCGGGCCTAAAGGCCCTCCCTCGATTTTTGGGCATCAAAAAGCGCCTGCGGCTGTTCGCAAGCGCATATGGCTATCCATGAGAAAACCGCCCGAGGGCGGCCTATGCTCTAATTCGTTTGGAATTGTTTGAGTTCACTTTCGCTGAGGTCCTCCGGCTCAATCCCTCTTTCTTGGCAATAAGCCAACAACGCCCGCAAATTGTAGGTGGGGACACCAGGCCCATACTCCTCTGTCATGGGCCCAAAATCTTCCAAGTCGAAAGGCGCTTCTTTTCTCGCTTCCATGCTTATTCACCCCCATAGTACTGTTGGATAAGCCGTCTGGCCGCTTTCTCATCGATTGCCATAATGCCATCCCGTGGATTGATCAGTATTGCCCCAAGGGTTTCCTGGTAGTGTTTTACAAGACTTCCTTTGGCCTTAAAAAACACAAACCCGTCAAAACCATAATCGCGGCTTTGCCTCGCAGCTTCAGCGAATAAATGTCCGCCAACTCCCGCATATTCCTTAGTATGCTTCTTGTTCTTGGGGTTATGCACGCTGTTATGGGGCGCAGCCTCAACAACGTCAATTTGCACCGCATAGTTGCCGGGATCAGGCTTCATAGCAAGCAAACCTTGAATGCGTCCGTCCCCCTCGGCCTTCAACGCAAAGACCTGATAGCCAAAGCGCTCCGGCCTGGTCCAGTCGAATTCCCAATCCATGATTTCGTCTTTCGAAGGGCTGATCAACTCAAAAGACGTTGGAACAAGCTCATTTGTTCCTATTTTGCGCAAGCAAGGCGACAGTTCGTCAACATTCACACCAGCTTCCGCCATCGCGCATCTCCCTGTCACAGCATCTT
>JARKQO010000350.1 GCA_029974855.1 Eubacteriales bacterium | reverse complement strand
TGCTATTGCGGCCTGGAAAGCGCCGTGGGCCTGTGGGCCGCCAGCTTTTTGGTGAACATCCGGGGCCTGGACCCCACCACCGCCGCCTCCTGGGCCTCCCTCTACTTCGGCGGCATCACCGCCGGGCGCTTCCTCTCCGGCGTCGTGGCCCTCAAGGTCCCCGGCCCCGCCATGATCCGCCTCAGCTGCGCCCTCTGCCTGGCCGGGGTCGTTCTCCTGCTGCTGCCCTTGCCCCTCATGGTCTCCTTCTTCGCCTTGCTCCTTTTGGGCGTGGGCTCCGCCCCCTTCTACCCCAGCATGATCCACGAAACCCCCCAACGCTTCGGCGCGGAAGCCTCCCAGGCCGCCATGGGCCTCCAAATGGCCAGCGCCTACGTCGGCTCCACCTTCATGCCCCTCATTCTCGGGCTGCTGGCAGGCTGGCTCACCCTCGGCCTCTGGCCCTGGTTCCTCCTGGCCCTCGTGGCCGGCATGTTCCTCCTTAGCGAGCGCATTCCCAAGAAGGCGAAGTGACGGGGGCGGGGGACGGACGGGGGGAGGTACGAGGGACGTTGGGGGCGCTGCCCCCAAACCTCCGCCCAAGGGCTATGCCCTTGGGAATCCCGCAACCGCGCGCTCCGCGCGCGGAAGGGGTAAACAATAAAATAGCAATACCCGTCCCCCATGCCTCCCTCTGAGGAGGGAGGTGCCAGGGCGCAGCCCTGGCGGAGGGAGAGATACACAAGCGCCCCTTTTTCTCCCTCAGGCGGCTCCGCCGGGCCGTCAACACTCCCCGAGAGTTGATGCCCCAGGCTTTGGCCTACCCCAACTGGATTTTAAGCGGCACCTGAATCGGGGCCATGGCCTTGGTGTGCCTGGCCTGCGCCCCCGCCCGGGGGCGTTTTGCCCGACGGCTTTCGTCAGAAAATTCTAAAATACCCCAAAACATCTGAAAATTACCACCCAAATTCTGAATAATTCCCGCGTCCGCCGTTTTCACCGGGCTTGACAGACCCTGCCAACCGGGATAAAATGATACAAGACTATCGTGAATTTTTGGCGGGTTAGCGTAAACTCTCCTGGCTCTATCCTATGCCTCGTTTTGGTCATTCCCGCTCCGGAGGATCGTTTTTCCATGGTTTCCATGGTTGGTACGGACGGTTTCTCCCCGTTCACGCCCCTGCCCGATCCCCCTGTTTTCTCAACCGGAAATTATGGTCCGCTCGCGGGCCATAAAAATAAACCTTGGAGGGATTGCTATGACTCGGAAACTCCTGGCACTCTTCCTCGCTTTGTCCATGCTGGTAGGCATGGGCCTCTCGGCCGGCGCCGAAACCGTTGTGGAACTTCCCCGCAATGAGACCGTGTACTTCGGCGGCCAGCAATGGGGCGCCGTCAACGGCTGGAACCCCATCAGCAGCGACATGAACAACGCCATGGCCCTGGCCAATAGCGCCAGCGGCAGCCGCACCGTCATGTTTGAGACCCTGTACATGTACAACTTCCTGGACGGCTCCATGACGGGCCTCCTGGCCGACGGCGACTACGTGTGGAACGACGCCCACACCGAAATCACCGTGAAGATCAAGCCCGCCGCCAAGTGGAACGACGGCACCCCCGTCACCGCCCATGACGTGGCCTACACCTGGGACGTGGGCGTGCGCACCCAGAACGCCCTGGGTACCGGCTATGCTCCCTTCATCGAGTCCGTGACCGCCGTTGATGACGCCACCGTGCTCATCAAGGCCAAGCTCACCGAGGACGGCCAGGTGGTCAACCCCCTGCAGATCCCCTGCTTCCTGGGTTATATGTACGTTGCCCAGAAGGCGTGGCTCCAGACCCTGGAAGCCCGCTGCAACAACGACGCGGGTGAAATGAAGCGCGATCCCGGCGAGGACGCGGCCTTCTCCGGCCCCTACGGCAAGTACTTCGCCGACGACCAGAAGGTGGTCTTCATCCGCAACGACGCCTACTGGGGCCAGGATGCCTCCATGTGGGGCAAGCTGCCCGCTCCCAAGTACCTGGCCCATGGCATGTACGCCGACAACGCCGCCGTTGAGGTCGCCTTCAAGGCCGGCGAGATCGACGTTGACCAGCAGTTCCTGCCCAACATCCAGGACCTGTGGCTCAAGGACGGGCTGCCCATCTCCACCTACCTGGACGAGGCTCCCTGGGGCATCTGCGTGAATATGCCCACCGCCTGGTTCAACCTGGACATCCCCGCCTTGCAGAACGCGGCCCTGCGCAAAGCTATCGCCATCGCCGTGGACTATGACGCGGTCAACCAGAACGCCATGACCGGCCAGAGCCCCACCTTCCAGGATGTGCCCCGCTCCCTCATGAACCCCACCCCCGGCGAGCAGGCCTCCTTTGACCATGACGCCGTGAAGGACCTCCAGTGGGTCGGCAACGACATCGAAGGCGCCAAGGCTCTGTTGGACGAAGCCGGCATCGTGGACTCCGACGGAGACGGCTGGCGGGAGCTGGACGGCGAGAAGCTGAGCTTCAACGCCTGCTGCCCCAACGGCTGGACCGACTGGCAGGCCTCCATGGAGATCGTGGCCGCCGCCGGTAAGAACATCGGCGTGGAAATCGTCACCGAGTTCCCCGAGTGGAGCGTGTACCAGACCGTGGTCACCGCCGCCAAGCAGACCGAGTACGACATCTTCATGATGTGGACCGACTCCGCCACGCCCGCCATGCCCTGGGGCCGTATGCGCATGCTCATGAGCAGCGAGTTCAACGGCGTGGAAGGCAACTGGAGCGGCAACTGGGGCCACTACAGCAACCCCCGCATCGACGAGCTGGTGAAGCTGATCCCCGTGACCACCGATCCCGCCGAGCTGAAGGCCCTCTACACCGAGGCCGTTCAGATCTACCTCACCGACGTGCCCAGCTTCTCCCTCATGTACCGCCCCGACAAATTCCACGCCGTGAACGAGTCCATCTGGACCAACTATCCCTCCGCCGATGACGGCCGCAACATCCCGCCCGCGGACTGCACCGACGGCTACGGCATCGCCGCGCTCTACGGCCTGGAGCTTGTCAATCCGTAACGTACCCATCTCAACGGCTGCCAAGCCCCGGGCTTCCGGGGCTTGGCAGCTTGCCGTATAGGGCGGATGGAGTAAGCCTTGGGGGGAATGGGATATGAAAGGATACCGGAAATACTTCGGCAAAAAAATCCTGCTATTCGTGGTCACCTTGATCGTAGCCGTATTGCTGAACTTTATCCTGCCGCGCATGATGCCCGGCGATCCGGTGGCGGTGATCACCTACAAAATCGCCCGGGGCATCCCCGACGCCTCCGCTGTCAAGAAAATCTACGAGCAGTACCAAAAGGAATTCGGCACGGACAAACCGGTGGCCGAGCAATTCGGCATCTTTGTGCAGAACTTATTCAAGGGGGATCTGGGCACCTCCTTCAGCCAATATCCCCGCAAGGTATCCGACATCATCGGCAGCGCCGTCCTGTGGACCATCGCCCTCCAGTTCCCGGCCATTCTGGTGGGGTGGCTGCTGGGCAATATCCTGGGAGCGCTGGCCGCCTACATACGCAAGGGCTTTGATAAAATCCTCATGCCCATCACGCTCTTTTTCAGCAGCATCCCCGCCTTTGGCATGGCGGTGATCCTGCTGGTGATCTTTGCCATCAACCTGAAGGTCCTGCCCACCTCCGGCGGCTACAGCTTCGACATGCTGCCCAACCTCAGCTGGCGCTTCATCAGCTCCGTGATCCAGCACTACCACCTGCCCTTCTGGTCCATCGTGCTGATTTCCATCGGGGGCCAGGCCTTGGGCATGCGCTCCATGTCCATCTACGAGCTGAACGCGGACTATGTGAAATACGCCCGGTTTTTGGGCATCAAGGACCGCAAGATCGTGGGCTACGTGTTCCGCAACGCCATGCTGCCCCAGGTCACGGGCCTGGCCCTGTCCCTTGGCACCATGGTGGGGGGCGCCTTGGTGGCCGAGATGATCTTCAGCTATCCGGGCCTGGGCACCGCCATCTACCAGGGCATCTCCATGTCCGACTATCCCCTGATCTCCGGCACCACCCTCATCGTCACCATCATGGTGCTGATCACCACCTTTGTGCTGGATATCATCTACGGCTTCATTGATCCCCGGGTGAAAGCCGCGCAGTTCGACTAAGGAGGCGAGAGAGATGAAAAATACCCTGAAACAGGTTTTCCACTCGCCCAAGTTCGTGGTCGGCTTTTCCATCATGGCCATTTTGCTGCTGACCATGCTGATCTACCCCCTGTTCAACCCCGGGGACCCGCTGCAAATGATCGGCCTGGGCACCTTTGCCAAGCCCGGCACCTATGTGTCCCTTTACGACGGGGTGGGCGTGCCCAAAAGCACCTTCAAGCTCCCGGACGCCGACGCCAACCGCGTCGCCCAGCTCCTGGCCCCGGAGGACCGGGCCAGCATGAAGGACTGGCTGGAAAGGACCGGCGTGGACGTGGAGGGCCTGGACGTCCATGATACCGCCGCTTTGCTGACGCTGTGGCGGGCCCACTACGATCCCCTGAACTATCCCAAGGGCATGACCAAGGCCATGCGCAACTACTATGCCCGCCTGGACAAGAGCCTGCTGGCCGCCAACACCGCCGACGTGCTGGTGGTGTCCGCCAAGGACCCGGAAACCGCGGAGCTGGAGAACAAGTCCGAGATCGTGAAAACGGATTACATCAACACCAGCGACGTGGCCAATGTGAAGGTGCTGCCCTTGGGCACCGAGAACTTTGGCCGGGATACCCTAAAGGAGCTGGTGGCCGCCTGCGGCGTTTCTTTGATGATCGGCCTCATCGCCGGCACCATCGCCACCTTGATCGGCCTGCTGTTCGGCCTGCTGGCCGGGTATTTGGGGGGCATGGTGGACGACATCATCATGTTCATCACCAACATCTTCACAGTAATCCCGGGCTTTGTGCTGCTGATTCTGATCTCCTATTCCATCAGCCAGGACCAGCGGGGCGCGGCCACGGTGGCCATGGTCATCGGCCTCACCTCCTGGGTGTGGACCACCCGCTCCGTCCGCTCCCAGGTCATCAGCCTCCGCAACCGGGACCATGTGAACCTGTCCAAGCTCTCCGGCCACAGCCTCCCCCGCATCATCCTCACGGACATTCTGCCCTACATCGCCAGCTACGTGGTCATGGCCTTCATCCTCCAGGTCAGCTCCGGCATCCTGGCGGAAGCCCAGCTCTCCTTGCTGGGCCTGGGCCCCAAGACCACCGAGGTGCCCACCTTGGGCCTGATGATGAACTGGGCCATGCTGTACTCCGCGCACATCAACGGCTCCTGGTGGGCGTATTTCCCGGTGATCCTGGTCATCGCGTCCATCTATTTCTCGCTGAATCTGATGAACACGGGCCTTGACCAGGTATTCAACCCCACCCTGCGGGATTAAGGAGGAAGGGCATGAGCAAGACGATTTTGGAAGTCAAAGAGCTGACCACCAAATACATCACCCGCTATCATGAGGATGTCTACGCGGTGGACCATGTGTCCCTGAAGATCCAGGAGGGGAAATCCCTGGGCATCGCCGGGGAAAGCGGCTGCGGCAAGTCCACCCTGGCCCTGAGCCTCATGGGCTATTATTTCCCGCCCCTGCACTACCAAAGCGGGGACATCATCATCGACGGCAAGAACATCACCGGCATGAGCCCGGACGACGTGCGCAAGAACATTCTGGGCACGGAGATCGCCTACATCCCCCAGGCCGCCATGAACGCCTTAAACCCCACCCGCAAGATCAACAAGTTCGTGGAGGACGTGATTTTGGCCCACGAGCCGGGCCGGGACAAAAAGGAGATTCAGGAGATGGCCAAGGCCCGCTTCGCGGAGCTGGGCCTGCCGGTGGAGGCTCTGAACAAGCACGCCGTGGAGCTTTCCGGCGGCAT
>JARKQO010000344.1 GCA_029974855.1 Eubacteriales bacterium | reverse complement strand
CTGTTGGGGGATCACCGAAAACCCCTCCACAGGCAAAAACAGCTTCAGCACGTCCCAAAGCTCGTTGGCAAAGCCGGGCAAAGGCGTATACAGCGCCACTGAAACGGGAGCCCCGCTCATAGCTCCTCCTCGTCCCGCCCGGTGAGGGTTATTCCTCCGTGGCCGGGATAGGCGGTCCTCTTGGGGGTCAAAGCCAGCAGGCGGCGCAAAGACCGTTTCAACTCCCCAAAGCTGCCGTCCGCAAAATCCGTGCGACCATAGCCCCCGTCAAAGAGGGTGTCCCCGGTGAACACGCCCTGGTCCCGGGGCAGCACAAAGCAGCAGCTCCCGGCGCTGTGGCCCGGGGTGTGCATCACCGTGACCTCCACCCCAGCCAGGGTCAGGTTCTGCCCGTCCTTCAGGGGAATGCCGGGGGTTTTCAGGATCAGGGGGCTGCGCCCGAAGTGGGCGCTGCCGTTGATTTGGGGATCCGTCAGCTTGGGCACATCCTTTTCGTGGAGGTACAGGGGGATGCCAAAATGGGCGCAGACTTCATCCGCCGCCCCCACGTGGTCAAAATGCCCGTGGGTGGCCAAGGCCGCCACGGGCCTTCGGCTGCCCACCGCCCGGATAATGGTCTCCGCCTCAGCCCCCGGGTCCACCAAAAACAGCTCCCCCCGGTCGGGGTTTTCCACCAAATAGCAATTAGCCTGAATATCGCCCACAGGCACAGTTTCAATGCGAAGCAACGCCACTCCAGCTCCTTTATCCTATGCAGTGCCGCCCCTACAGCAGCTTCCGGGAATCCAGCAAAATCGTCACGGGGCCGTCGTTTACCAAAGCCACCTTCATCTCCGCCCCAAAGGCCCCGGTGCCCACGGGGATGCCCCGCTGCCGCCAGCTCTCCACCAGCCGCTCATACAGGGGATCGGCCACCTCCGGCCTGGCGGCCTGGATGAAGCTGGGCCGCCTGCCTCCCCGGGCGTCTCCCAAAAGGGTGAACTGGCTCACCGCCAAAATACCGCCCCCCGTGTCCAGAAGGGAGCGGTTCATCTTCCCCTGGTCATCCTCAAAGATGCGCAAATTCGGCACCTTGTCGGCCATGTACTGGAGGTCCTTGTCCCCGTCCCCCTCCTGGACCCCCACCAGCACCAGCAGCCCCGGCCCTGTCCGGCCGATCACCTCTCCCTGTACGGATACCGAGGCTTCGGCCACCCTTTGTACCACCGCCCGCATGGCGCTCTCCTTCCGCCCCCAAGGGCTTTTGCCGGGGGCTTAGGTACGGCCCCGGTAAATCTCAATAATGTCCGAGCGGTTTTGGAGCTGCTTGAGCACCTTGTCCAGCTGATCCTTGGACTTCACCTGGATCACCATGGTGATGACGCTGGTTTTGCGCTTGTCGTCCCGCTTGGCGCTGACGGCCATGATGGGCACGTCCATGCTGCCGATGAACAGGGCCAGTTCTCCCAGCAGGCTCACATGGTCGTAGGCGATGATGTGGATGCTGGCGTTGAAGGCCGCCCCCGCCTCGGTGTCGGCCCAACTCACCTCCACCATGCGCTCCTGCTCGGAGTTGGTGGCGTTGAGGCAATCCGCCTTGTGCACGGTCACACCCCGGCCCCGGGTGATGTAACCCACGATCTCGTCCCCGGGCACCGGGTTGCAGCAGCGGGCAAAGCGCACCAGCATGCCGCTTTCGCCCTTCACGTAGATGCCGTGGCTGGGCTTGCCCAGGTGCTTTTGCACCTCCTGCTGGCTTACCTCCTGGACCTTGGGGATGGCCGGGGCCTCCAGGCGGCGCTGCTCATCCAGCAGGCGGCCGATTACATAGGCCGCGGCGATGCCGCCGTAGCCCACCGCGCCGTAGATATCGTCCAACTCCTGGAAGGCGTAGCGCTTCAAAATGGGGTCGTAGAACTCCGGCTTGGTGAGGGCGGGCAGCGCGGCCCCCCGGCGCTTGGCCTCCTTTTCCAGCATGTCCCGGCCCTTGGCCACGTTTTCGCCTCGGAGCTCCTTTTTGAAGAACTGGCGAATTTTGGCCTTGGCCTGCTGGGTCTTGACGATTTTCAGCCAGTCCATGCTGGGCCCCTTGGCGCTGGCGGAGGTTAAAATGTCCACCCGGTCCCCGGTTTCCAGCACGGAATCCAGCTGCACGATGCGGCCGTTCACCTTGGCCCCCACGCAGCGGTTGCCCACGCCGCTGTGGATGCGGTAGGCAAAGTCGATGGGGGTGGCCCCCCGGGGCATGCTGATGATGTCCCCCTTGGGGGTGAAAAGCAGCACTTCCTCGCTGAACAGGTCGGTTTTCAGGGAATCGATGAACTCCCGGCTGTCCCGGGTTTCCTTCTGCCAGTCCAAAATCTGCCGCAACCAGTAGAGCTTGTTGTCCAAATCCCCCTCGGAGCCCCCCTCCTTGTAGCGCCAGTGGGCGGCCACGCCAAATTCCGCCACCCGGTGCATCTCCCAGGTGCGGATCTGGATCTCAAAGGGGAAGGGCATCCTCCGCCCGCCGATCAAGGTGGTGTGGAGGCTTTGGTACATGTTGCTCTTGGGTACCGAGATATAGTCCTTGAAGCGCCCGGGAATCTGGTTCCACAAAGTATGGATGATGCCCAGCACCGTGTAGCAGTCCTGGACCGTGTCCACCAGCACCCGCACGGCGATGAGGTCGTAAATCTGGTCGAAGGTCTTGCCCTGCTTCATCTTCTGGTAGATGGAATACAGGTGCTTGGGGCGGCCGTCCATCTCGTAATGGATGTGCTGGGCGTCCAGCTTCTCGCTGAGCTCGCCGATCACCATGCGGATGTTCTCCTCCCGCTCGGCCCGGCGCAGGCCCACCTTCTGGGCGATGTCGTGGAAGGCCTCCGGATCGATGTACTTGAAGCTGAGGTCCTCCAGCTCCTGCTTCACGGAGTTCATGCCCAAGCGGTGGGCCAAGGGGGCGAAGATATCCAGGGTTTCCTCCGCGATGGCCTTCTGGCGGTCCTCGGGCTGAAAGCGCAAAGTGCGCATGTTGTGCAGCCGGTCCGCCAGCTTGATGATCACCACCCGGATGTCCTTGGACATGGCCAAAATCATCTTGCGGAGGGATTCGGCCTTCTGCTCCTCCCGGTTGGTGAAGTCCAGCTTATCCAGCTTGGTGACCCC
>JARKQO010000343.1 GCA_029974855.1 Eubacteriales bacterium | reverse complement strand
TTTGCCGCCGGGGTGATGATCGCCGCCTCGGTCTGGTCCTTGCTGATTCCCTCCCTGGAAATGGCCCAGGAGCAAAACCAGGCCATTCCCTGGCTTCCGGCGGCGGGCGGGTTTGCGATTGGAGCGGCGTTTTTGCTGCTGCTGGACCGCCTGCTCCCCCACATGCACCCGGGCAGCGACGAGGCGGAAGGCCTGCCCAGCCACTTGCGAAAGACCACCATGCTGGTGCTGGCGGTGACGCTTCACAACATTCCCGAAGGGTTGGCCGTGGGCCTGGCCTTCGGTCTGGCTGCGGAGGGCACCAGCGTGGTCTCCCTGTCCGGCGCTTTGGCTTTGGCTTTGGGCATGGCTTTGCAGAACTTCCCCGAGGGCGCGGCCATCTCCTTGCCCCTGAAAAAAGAGGGCCTCTCCAATACCAAAAGCTTCGTCTGGGGCGCCCTCAGCGGCATTGTGGAGCCCATTGCCGGGGTCATCGGGGTGCTGCTGGTAAGCGGCGTATCGGTGATCATGCCCTGGTTCCTGTCCTTTGCCGCCGGGGCCATGATCTACGTGGTGGTGGAGGAACTGATCCCCGAGGCCCATCTGGGAGAACACAGCCACGCGGGCACCCTGAGCGTGATGCTTGGCTTTTTGGTGATGATGGTGCTGGACGTGGCACTGGGATAACCAGGGGCTTTGCCCCTGGACCCCACCAGGGATTTCATCCCTGGACCCGCCTATAGCGAAAACTCTACCCGCACCACCTGGCCCACAAAGGACAGATCCGGCAGGGCATAGGTTTCGGCGCTATGCTCCCGGTCATAGCTTTGGAGCAGCACGTGGAGGGCGTCCAGCTTCTTTACCTTGCGCAGGGAGCGCCGCTGGTTGATCTCCACCAGCATCACCGCGTCGTCGATGGGGCTGGCTGCGGGCACGATCAGGCACAGATCGTCCCGGAGAATCCGAAAGCCCCGCATGCTGTCGTCCGGGGCGGACAGATAGAACACCTTATCCGGGGCCGCTCCCTCGATGCGGCCGTCCAAAATCGGCAGCAGCCGGTGGCCGGTCTCCTTCATGACGGCGTTGTACACGGGCACCCGCTTCAGCACGCTGGCCAAAGCGTCCAGCCAGATGCCGCCCATGGTTTGAGGCTCCCCTTCCTCCCGGCTCCGGTACACGGCCTGGGCCTCGGGCTCCTGCTTCGCGGGGCCGGGCTTAGGCTCTATTTTGCTGGGCTTCACCGTTTCCAAATCCACGGTGGCCGCGATGTCGTCCAAGGTAAAGCCCGCCTCGGTCTGCTCCGTCAGGCCCATCTTTTTCAGGATGCGGCGGGCCTGGTCGTCCGCGATGATCCGGGTGCCAGCCTCCACCTCCCGCAAATATCCCTCGCTCACCCCGCCAAGCCTGGCCACCTGCTTAAAACTCAGGTTCCGGCGCAGGCGCTCGGTGCGCAACAAATCCCCCAGTCTGCTCATGAAACAGCCTCCCCATTCGTCGGTATCCCTCAGTATAGCATAGTTTCCCTGGGCTTCAAGCCCGTCTTTTTTTTAACGAAACCAGGGCATAGCCCTTTGAACAGCCGGAAAAGTATGGTATACTACTCCCGTATGTCTCCGCATGACAGACAGAGTTGGAACAGGAGGAACCAAACGATGCAATACTCCAGAGAAGTGGAAGAAATGGTATGTGTCAAAAATGGCCCTAACCACGGCCCAGCGCCGATCCCCCAGGAGGGCCGGTGGGTCCAAAGCCGTGAGGTGAAGGACATCAGCGGCTTGACCCACGGGGTGGGCTGGTGCGCCCCCCAGCAGGGCGCTTGCAAGCTGACCCTGAACGTGAAGGAAGGCATCATCCAGGAGGCCTTGATGGAAACCATCGGCTGCAGCGGCATGACCCACTCCGCCGCCATGGCCGCCGAGATTCTGCCCGGCAAAACCGTGCTGGAGGCCCTGAACACCGATCTGGTTTGTGACGCCATCAACACCGCCATGCGGGAATTGTTCCTTCAAATCGCCTATGGCCGTACCCAGAGCGCCTTCTCCGAGGGCGGCCTGCCCATCGGCGGCGGCCTGGAGGACCTGGGCAAGGGCCTGCGCAGCCAGATCGGCACCATGTACGGCACCCTGAAAAAGGGCGTCCGCTACCTGGAGATGGCCGAGGGCTACGTCACCAAGCTGGCCCTGGACGAGGGGAGCGAGGTTATCGGCTACCAGTTTGTCCACCTGGGCAAGATGATGGAAGCCATCAAAAAGGGCGTGGACCCCAAGGAAGCCTACGAGAAGAACCTGGGCACCTACGGCCGTTTTGCCGAGGCCGCCTCCTACATCGACCCCCGCCACCAGTAAGCAATTGGATAAGAGGTGAGAAGCAATGGCTACTTTTGAAGGATACGAGAGAAGAATTCAGAAAATCGAAAAGGCGCTGGCGGAGTACGGGTTTGAGGACCTTGACTCCATGGCGCAGTTTGTGAAGGGCAAGGGCGTGGACGTGGAGGGAATCGTCCGGGGCGTGCAGCCTATCGCTTTTGACAACGCCGTTTGGGCCTACATGCTGGGGGCCGCCATCGCGCTGAAAAAGGGCGTAAAGACCGCCGCCGAGGCCGCCGAGGCCATTGGCATCGGCCTTCAGGCCTTCTGCATCCCCGGCTCCGTGGCGGAGCAGCGGGAGGTGGGCCTGGGCCACGGCAACCTGGGGGCCATGCTCCTGCGGGAGGAGACCCAGTGCTTTGCCTTCCTGGCGGGCCACGAGAGCTTTGCCGCCGCCGAGGGGGCCATCGGCCTGGCCCGGACCGCCAACAAGGCGCGCAAGCAGCCCCTGCGGGTGATTTTGAACGGCCTGGGCAAGGACGCCGCCTACATCATCAGCCGCATCAACGGCTTCACCTATGTGCAGACCCAGATGGACTACGCCGCCGGCGAGGTGGCGGTGGTGAAGGACACCGCCTTCTCCAACGGCGAAAAGGCCAAGGTACGCTGCTACGGCTGCGACGACGTCACCGAGGGCGTGGCCGTGCTGCGCCTGGAGAACGTGGACGTGTCCATCACCGGCAACAGCACCAACCCCACCCGCTTCCAGCACCCCGTGGCGGGCACCTACAAGAAGTGGGCTGTGGAGCACGGCAAGAAGTACTTCTCCGTGGCCTCCGGCGGCGGCACCGGCCGTACTTTGCACCCGGACAACATGGCTGCGGGCCCGGCCAGCTACGGCATGACCGACACCATGGGCCGCATGCACTCCGACGCCCAGTTCGCCGGCTCCTCCTCCGTGCCGGCTCATGTGGAGATGATGGGGTTGATCGGCATGGGGAATAATCCCATGGTGGGGGCGA
>JARKQO010000342.1 GCA_029974855.1 Eubacteriales bacterium | reverse complement strand
AGCTATTTCAGCGACCTGCGGATGAAAAACGGGGCCAGGGAGCCCTTTGGCATCAAGCTGTGGTGCCTGGGCAACGAGATGGACGGCCCCTGGCAGATCAGCGGCAAAACCTCTTTGGAGTATGGCCGGGCGGCCAACGAGGCCGCCAAGGTGATGAAGTGGGTGGACCCCTCCATCGAGTTGGTGGCCTGCGGCAGCTCCTCCAGCGAAATGCCCACCTTCGGGGACTGGGAGCTGACCATGCTGGACCAGTGCCATGACAACGTGGATTATGTGTCCTTGCACCGGTACTATGGCAACCGCGCCGACGACACCCGGGACTTTTTGGCCCGGTCCGTGGACATGGACGGCTTTATCAAAACCGTGGTATCCATCTGCGACGCGGTGGGGGGCAAGAAGCACAGCAAGAAGAAGCTGCACCTGTCCTTTGACGAATGGAACGTGTGGTACCATTCCAACCAGCAGGACCAGGAGGTCTGGAAGCTGGGCAAGTGGAACCGGGCCCTGCCTTTGCTGGAGGACGTCTACAACTTTGAGGACGCGCTGCTGGTGGGCTCCATGCTGATCACCTTTTTGCGCAACGCGGACCGGGTGAAGATCGCCTGTATGGCCCAGCTGGTGAACGTCATCGCCCCCATCATGACACGCACCGGCGGCGGAGCCTGGGCCCAGACCATCTACTGGCCCCTGATGCACGCCTCCAAATATGGCCGGGGCACGGCGCTGCGGGCCGTGGTGGACACCCCGGTGTACGACTGCCAGGACTACGAGGCCGTGCCGGAGCTGGACGCCACCGCCACCTTGGGGGAGGACGGCGCCGTGACGATCTTTGCCGTGAACCGCTCCTTGGAGGAGGGCATGGAGCTCACCGTGGATTTGCGGGACTTCCCGGGCCTGGCGAAGGTGAGCCACCAGGTGCTGGTGCACGAGGATGTGAAGGCGGTGAACACCGAGGAAAACCCGCGCAACGTGGCCCCCAAAACCATCCCCGGCGGGAAGATGGAGGGGGGCAGGCTGGTGATTGGGATTCCTAAGCTCAGTTGGAATGTGATCCGGGTGGGGAAGTAAAGGGAAAATAGAGAGGCTAGTAGAGACGACAACGGATGGCTGCCCAAAAAGGGCGGCCATCCGTTTTTGAAATGGACGTTGCCGGGCTGGTTTCCAACGGGACAGCAAGGAGCAAAGAATCAGAAGTGGTTCTATTTTGGTTATATCTTTCTTTGTGAAAAGGCGGTATACATAACCTAACCAATTTTCAAGGGAGGACGGGCCTGTGCAGCAATGCTTGAATGAGTTTGTTTTGAGGCGGATTGAGGATATCGAGGGGACTTTATTCAAGAAGGACGCAGAATATGCAAAGGCAGTCCATAGCAGCCAGCGGCATTTGGAAAAAGTGGAGGAGGCCCTTTTACACAGCAAAGAAGCAGAGGATGGTAAGGGAGCCAAACACGAGTTTGATGAGTATTGGAATTCGGAATTTGAGCAAAGGGCACTTTTGATGGAAGCAGTATATCGGCAAGGCTATTTGGATTGTGTGGCGTTACTGAAAACCTTGGGAATTTTGAAATGAGGCCACCCTGAACAGATGCCGTTAGAAGAGATACTTGATGCCCAGAATCAGATGAAAAGATGAAAAGATAGGCCAAGCAAAGCGGCTGCCCCCGCCCTTGGCGAAAAGGGCAGCCGCTTTTTGGTCCCATCAAAAGCCGATCACACATCCTTTCCCCGTCCTCGCTTGATCAAAGAAGGCCCGGATCAGGATTCACAGGAATGCTTTCCATCTGCTTGGCGGTCCGGCTCTTGCGGTATTGCATCCGCACGCGGATGCCCTGGTCATAATTGCCAAAGCCCCGCCCATAGAGCGTTAGGCCGCCTGCGTGCTGCGCGTCCCGGTGGGCCGCGATCCTCAGGCGCAGGGTGGTGTCCGGCTGGATGTCCAAATCCGCCAGTGTCACATCGGAACGCCTGCCGCCGTCAATGAAGGTGCCCTCCCGGCTGATGGAAAGCAGCTTGAAAAGCCCATGCTGGTTCCAGTTCCGGTCCCACCAGGAAGGATTGTAGATGCCCCGGGTGCGGCCAAAGTCCCCTGGGCTTGTCCAGGTGCACAGCAAAGTGCCGTTTAAGTAGAAGCTGATATCGCTGGGCCATTCATCGCAGGAGCCGGGGGCTTCGCTGCTGATTTCAAAGGAGATTTGCAGCTCGATGGCCTCCTGGTCCGGCTCCAGAAAGTTGGGAATCAAATACTCCACAAAGCCGTGGCCCAGCCAGAGGATATGCGCGCCCACGCGCTCCGGGGAAGCAAAGTAGCGGGGATCATCCTCGTGGCCGATGAGCTTTTCGGAAGAGGCGAGGCCGCAGGTGGGAAACGCCTCATACTGGGTATATTGGCCAATGCCGATTTCCGTTTCATACACATTGATGTTACGGCTGATTTGCGTGGGCTCGACCAGAATCCGCTGCCCCTTGGCGGTGCACATCCGTTGAATGCCGTGCTTGCCGGTCATAAACTCCACTGTGATCAGCCCGGTATCCGACAGCATTTTGATATGGCTGGTCAGCGCGCCGCTGGTGATGCCCAGCTCCTCGGCAATATCGCCCATGGACAGGCTGCCCTTCTCATACAAAAGCTCCATGATGGAAATCCGCGTGGAAGAGGAAAGGCATTTGAAAACGGGATATCCGGAGCGTAGGTCGGAAATGTGAATCAAAGAAGATACCTCCCCGCAGACTGGTGGAATCGGTGCGCTATGGTGAGTATAGCACATTGTTCCTGGGGGCGCAATTTATTTTTGACTTTTCTAAAAAGAAATGTTTTTTATTCTTTTCCTATAAAGTATTGACAATTAACTGTTCAAGGTGTATAGTCCAAATAAATCAAGATTTTACTAGTTTGCTTTGGGAAATGCTTAACTAAATGGAGAGGGGGGTCGGTTCCGTTATTCTTTTTCGCTTCCGGACCAAAATCAACCGAAGGAGGAACCTATTGCTATGAAGAAAACGCTTGCCGCATTGCTGGCCGCAACCCTGCTTCTTGGTGTACTCTCCTTGCCCGCCTTGGCTGGCGCCGCCCCTACCACCGTTACGTTTTGGAGCTTCCAGGCGGCCCACGTGAAATTCATGGAGGATGCCGCCATCCGCTGGAACGAAGCCAACCCGGACCGCCCCATCGAGCTGAAAGCCGAAACCCTGGGCTATGACGATTTGCACAACAACCTGCTGATCTCCCTGCAAACCGGCACCGGCGCACCGGATCTGGTGGACATCGAGATTTCGATGTATGCCAACTTCATCACCGGCGAAGAGCAATACATCCCCCTGGTTCCCCTCAACAGCATCGTTGAGCCGGACAAAGAAGTGCTGATCATGGGCCGCTTCGACAACTATGAGAATTATGGCAACTACTACGGCGTAGACTATCACGTTGGCGCCGCCGCCATGATGTACAATAAGGACATTCTGGCGGAGGCCGGCGTGAACATGGCGGATGTGAAAACCTGGGCCGATTTCGCGGAAGCCGGCAAGGTCGTCAAGGAAAAAACAGGAAAATACATGATGGCCGCCGAAACCACCGAGCACTGGACCTATTATCCCCTCATTACCCAGCAGGGCAGCGATTTCTTTGACAAGGAAACCGGCGAGGTGATCCTGGACAATGAAGTCAACGTGAAAACCCTGCAATGGCTGCTGGACGGCATCAAGGACGGATACTTTGTGGAGATGCCCGGCGGCTTCTGCCATTCCGAGGAGTGGTATGCCTACATGAACGCCGGAAACGTGGCCTGCATCGCCATGCCGCTGTGGTACCTCAACCGCTTTACCGACTACATGCCTGACCTGAACGGCAAAATGGCCGTTACCACCATGCCCGTTTGGACCGAGGATGGCGGAAACTCCGCCGGCTTGGGCGGCACTGGCACCTCCATCACCAACCAGTGCCAGAATGTGGACTTCGTGAAGGAATTCCTGTATTTCGCCAAGATTTCCCGCGAAGGCGCCATCCGCACATGGACGCAGCTGGGCTTTGACCCCATTCGCACGGATATCTATGACGATCCGGAAATGACCAAGCCCAACGCCTTCACCGACTACTTCGGCAACGACGTATATGCCGTCATGGACGCCACCGCCGCCTCCATCACCTCTTTGTCCACCTCCAATCCGCTGTACCCCGAAGCCTTGACGCTGGTGCAAAAAACCGTGATGTTTGAGGTTCTGTCGGAAAAGAGCAAGACCCCCGAGGAATCCCTGAAGAACGCGGCGGACCAGCTCCGCTCCATGCAGGAATAGAGGGCCCTGCGCGGGGGGGAGGGAAACCTCCCCCCTCCCTTTTTTTACGGCTGATGCCGGGAACGCCTCCGAACGCCCTATCCACTGTTTGCTTTGGCCCAAAAGCAGCACGTTTACTTCGGGAGGAATGCTCCATGGTCCCATTGCCCCTGAAAAAGCGGTCCCCTTTGCAAACGCTCCATTCGCCCAAGGTGGTCCCCTATGTTTTTGTGCTCCCCTTCGTCATTTTCTTTTTGATCTTTTTCCTGTACCCCATTTTCAGCACCGTCAACATGAGCCTGTACACGGTGAAGGGCTTTGCGCCGCCCCAGTTTTCCGGCTTCGCCAATTATGGAATGCTCCATAACGACTATTTCATCAAAGCCGTTACCATCAGCGCCCAGTACACCTTCTGGACCTGCCTGATTTTGATTCCCGTGCCGCTGGTGCTGGCCGCGATGCTCAATTCCGGCGCGGTGAAGCGGGCCAATGCCATCAAGTCGGCGCTGTTCATCCCCGCGCTTACCTCGGTGGTCATGGCGGGCCTGTTTTTCCGGTATGCGTTTTCCGCCAACGAAAACGCGGTTTTCAACGCCATTTTGCGCTGGGCGGGCCTGTCCGCCCAAAACTGGCTGGGCCAGCAGCATACCACCATGATCGTGTTTGTGATCTTCTGCTGCTGGAAGTGGATGGGCGTGAACATCATCTACTATTTTTCCGCCCTGCAAAACATACCCGGAGAGCTGTATGAATCCGGCAGGATTGACGGCGCCAGCGCCACCCAGCAGTTTTTCCATATCACCATCCCATCGGTAAGGCCCACCATCATCTATGTGCTGACCATCAGCATCTATGGCGGGTTTTCCATGTTTGCCGAGAGCTACACTTTGTTTAACAGCGCCCGGACCCCCGGGGACATCGGCGCCACCATTGTGGGCTATATTTACAGCCAGGGCTTTAACCGCAACAACTTTGGGCTGGCAAGCGCGGCGGGCATCGTGCTGCTGGGCATTGTGCTGGTGATCAACATCATTCAGCTGGCTCTGACCGGCTCCTTCAAGAAGGGGGCTTCCTGATGCGGTCTATGACAGTACAAAAGAGGTTTTCGGCCCTATGCTGCACGCTGCTGATGGCGGTCCTGGCGGTTCTTGCGCTGATGCCCTTCTTTTTCCTGCTGCTCTCGTCCTTCAAGCCTGGGCAGGAGATGGTGCGCAACGGGCTGCAATTCAAATTTGATTTCCAAAACTATAGCCTGGTGAACTACGGCCTGCTGGTGACCGAACGGGAGGGTATGTACCTGAAATGGTACCTGAACAGCGCCACGATCCTGTTGGTCCAGGTAGGCGGGGGGCTGTTCTTTTCCTCCATGGTGGGGTACGCCCTGAGCAAATACTCCTTCAAGGGGCGCAACCTGCTGTTTGTGTTGGTGCTGCTGGTGATGATGATTCCCACTGAAATCCTCATTTTCCCATTGTATAAGCAAATTGACACCTACAAGCTCATCAATACCTACTGGGGCGTGGCGTTGCCGTTTTTGGTCTCGGCCACGGGGATTTTCTTCTTCCGACAGTATACCTCGGGGCTTCCCACGGAGCTGATGGAAGCGGCGCGGATTGACGGCTGCACGGAATACGGCATCTACTTCAGAATCATGGTGCCGTTGATGCTGCCCGCCTTTGGCGCCATGACCATTCTGCTGGCCATGGGCAGCTGGAACGCCATGGTCTGGCCGATGATCGTGCTGCGGACCACGGAGATGCAAACCCTTCCCATAGGCCTGCAATCGCTGCTGACCCCCTATGGCAACAATTACGATCTCCTGCTATCGGGCGCGGTGATGAGCGTGCTTCCCATCATGGTCATTTTTCTGCTGAATCAAAAATCCTTCATCGCCGGCATGACAGCCGGCAGCATCAAGGGGTGAGAAGTGTGCCGTACGCACAGGAACCTTTGATCCCGCAACGGGCCGATCCGTTTATCTATCAGCATACCGACGGATATTATTATTTTACCGCCTCCGTGCCCGCTTTTGACCTCATTGAGCTCCGGCGCGCCAAAACCATCCCGGGGCTGCGGGGCGCGGCCGCCAAGGTAGTTTGGCGCTGTCACGAAACAGGCCCCATGAGCAAAAACATCTGGGCGCCGGAAATTCATTTTTGGGACGGCAAATGGTACGTTTATTTTGCCGCTGCGGAAGCCGACGCCGACGGGGCGGGCTGCTATGACCACCGCATGTATGTGCTGGAGAATGCGGCCCCCAACCCTCTGGAAGGCGTGTTTCTCGAAAAAGGGCGCATGGAGACCGGCTGGGAATCCTTCTCGCTGGACGGCACTGCTTTTTCCCATGGGGGGAAGCGCTATTATGTGTGGGCCCAGCGGGACGCCTCCATCCCCGGAAACAGCAACCTGTACATTGCCGAAATGGAAAACCCATGGACGCTGAAGCTGCCTGCCGTGCTGCTGAGCAAGCCGGAATTTGACTGGGAGTGCCAGGGCTTTTTGGTAAACGAAGGCCCCGCTGTGCTGCGGCACAACGGCATGCTGTTTCTGACCTATTCGGGCAGCGCCACGGACCAGCGGTATAGCATGGGCTTGCTGTCCATCCGTCAGGACCAGGACCCGCTGGACGCTTCCTGCTGGCATAAGTCCCCGGCGCCTGTGATGGTAACGGATGAGGCGCGGGGACTGTACGGCCCCGGCCACAACAGCTTCACCGTGGACGAGGAAGGGCGCGATGTGCTGGTATTCCACGCAAGGCCTTATCCGGGTTTTCATGGCACGGCCCTGTCGGATCCGAACCGGCATACCTATGTGCGGACCCTGCGCTATGATCATCAGGGGTGGCCCTTGTTTCAGGAGTAGGGCGGCGCGGAAAACACCTATACCGCGCTTTCGGATGTGGACAGATACCGTTGCGTATAGGGGCAGACCTCAATGCATTTTCCACACAGGGTTATTTCCTTGTTAAGCTTTTTGGCCGCCAAGTCTCTTGCCGCTTTTCGGCATTGATCGGGGTCGAAAAGACGATCCCTGTCCACATTGATATGCCACAACTCCCCCGTAATCGCATGTCCGGGACAGCTCCTTTTGCAGTTCTCACAATCTCCGCAGCGCGAAGCATCCACCGGCTCCCCACACGGCAAATCCGCGTTGGTCAAAAGGGAGGATATGCGAATGGCGGAGCCAAAATTTTCGGTAACCAGCAACGCGCATTTCCCAATCCATCCCAGCCCCGCGCGGGTCGCCACGGTTTTATGGGGAAGGGCCGTTCTGTAATGCCCATATTCCTTTACAGCCTCCGTAGTTTGCGCGTATGCTTTATACCCTCTGTCCACCAGGTATTTTTCCCCGAATGATACGATATCGTTCAAACGCGCGTTGATCCGGTGGTAGGCGTCGTAGTATTCCATGGTTGGGCCATGATGGATCGAGCGTATGACGTCTGGCGGAATGGCAACCGCCACGGATATTCCCACGTGTAGCTCATGCAAGCCCGATAAATTGCCGATGCCCACCAAATCGGCGCCCCGGTCTTTCATTTGCTGTATGAAATCCACGCATGACAGATTCATAGGCTCCACCTCCGCGCCCCCCTCTCAGGAGCAAGCCGCCGCATGGAACGGCAAAAGCTGTTCCGTTCCATGCGTTGCTGCCACAGGCTGCCCCAAGCCTCAGAAAACCGTTAAAAGGCGGCGATGTTCGCGATAATCTGATTGATATACATCCAATTTTCCTCCACCTCGGACAGGTCCGTAGCGCCGAAAATGAATTCAAGCAGCGATCCGTCCTGGCCTTCGGCAACCACATAGGCAATGTCGGTGCTGACCTGTGCGCTCTTGGGTTCAAAGATATGAACCTTCACGCCGTTTACGACGGTATCGCTGACATAAAACTCTTCTGAATTCATATCGTATTCTTCGATATACTGATCCATGGTTGCCTCATAGCCAAAAAGGAGCAGCAGGACGTAGTCGTTCCGATATTCCACAATAGTGTCTTCGTATTGGGGATAGGCGGCTTTTACAAAACTGGTTGGCAGGACTGTGGAAAGTCCGATATCATTGTGGTTGAACATGATCGACCAGTTATTTCCGGCACTTTCCGTCGCAAAGGTTTGGCTGCGGCTGCGCACGCTGCTGAGAATCTTGTCGGCGCTTGCCTCATTTGCCGCCGTCGCGGCCATATCTTTCGGATAAAAGGCGATCTCGGTGATGTTGGCGTCGTCGCTTGTTTTAATGGCATAAACCGCCATGACACCGGATTCCGGAGGCATCGTATATTTCCGTGCGGCAAACCCGTTGATTGTCAGCTCTATTTCCGCTATAAAGGCTTCACCCATGCGGTTTTCCCGAAAAGCGTCGAAGCTGTGTTCTGGCGAGGGGGTAAGCCCTACAAGCATGCTATCGCTTTGATACCCATACGCAAAGGCTTGGGCGCCGCCGAAGCTCTCCATTTCTTCGGGAATGACAGCGGTGAAATCGAATGGGGCCGCCGCTGTCATCACCGTTCCCTTGGTGAAGGCCGTTGCGCCTTGCGCAGTTGTTGCCACAAGAAGGAGCGCCGTAATCAGAAGAACAAGACAGACCGAGACCTTTCTTTTCATGGGGAAGCCTCCTCTTTCTTTGGTGTAGCGATAGCATTCAAAAACATTGTGCACAGAAAACCGGATACTGTCAAGAATGATGCGAAAATGGGATTGACGCCGTGGCTGAGGGCAGCCGGCGGCGGACCCGGCCCCGGGATTGAGGGTTCCAGGGCGGAGCCCTGAGCGTTGTTTGAATGCGAGGCATCCATCTGTGCTGTCTGATCCTAAAATACCGCCGCCCCGGCTTTCACCGGGGCGGCGGCGCTCTCTTGCTTTACTTCACCAGTTCTCTGCCGGCCTGGATGGCCTTCTCGTTGATCTCCAGCATCCCGGCCTTTTCCTCCCCCAGCCAATCCTTGAGGGTGTCCGTCAAATGCTCCCGGTCCACCACCTGGGTGGCTTCCTGGATGGCCCCCAGCATCACCATGTTGGCGACCCGGCTGTTTTGCAGCTTCTCCGCAAGCTCGTTGCAGGGCACGGGAATGGCGGTGATGTCCTGCCGCAGCTGGACCCCGTCGATCAAGGAGGCGTTGTACAGCAGCATCCCCCCCGGGGCCATGGCGGGCATGAACTTCACCAGGCTGGGCTTGTTCATGGCCACCAAAATGGGGGGCTCGTTCACCAAGGGGCTGCCGATGGGTTCGTCGCTGACCACCACGGCGCAGTTGGCCTCGCCGCCCCGCATCTCGGGGCCGTAGCTGGGCATCCAGCTCACCTCGTGGCCCTGGGCCATGGCGGCCTTGGCGATGAGGGTGCCGATGAGCAGCACCCCCTGGCCCCCGAAGCCCGCGATCAAAAACTGCTTTTCCATCAGGCCTGCCCTCCCGTCACATCCTTGAATACGCCCAGGGGATAGCGGGGCATCATGTCGCTTTGGACCCAGGCCATGGCCTCCTGAGGGGTCACACCCCAGTTGGTGGGGCAGGTGGACAGCACCTCCACCAAGGTGAAGCCCTTCCCCTCCATTTGCAGCTGAAAGGCCTTCTTGATGGCGGCCTTGGCCTTTTTCACGGCGGGCACGTTGTGCACGCTGACCCGGGCGATGTAGGCGGGGCCATCCAGGGTAGCCAGCATTTCGCTGATTTTCACCGGGAAGCCGCAGTGGTCCACATCCCGGCCGTAGGGGCTGGTGGTGGTGACCTGGCCCGGCAAGGTGGTGGGAGCCATCTGGCCGCCGGTCATGCCGTAGATGGCGTTGTTCACAAAGATGGTGGTGATCTTCTCCCCCCGGGCGGCGGCGTGGAGGATTTCCGCAGCGCCGATGCTGGCCAAATCCCCGTCCCCCTGGTAAGTGAACACAGCCCGGTCCGGGCGCACCCGCTTGATGCCGGTGGCTACCGCCGGGGCCCGGCCGTGGGCCGCCTCCATCATGTCGCAGTTGAAATACTCATAGGCGAACACCGCGCAGCCCACCGGGGCCACCCCCACGGCGGTTTCCCCGATGCCCAGCTCCGCAAGGGCCTCGGCCACCAGCCTGTGGATGATGCCGTGGGTGCAGCCGGGGCAGTAGTGCATGGGCCGGTCCGTGAGCATGCTGGTTTTTTCAAACACCACGGCCATTATTCATCCGCCCCCTTCAGGGGGGTGGGATCGTCCTCTGGCGGACTTTGGTCCGGGTCGGCGGACTGCCGCTGGGCAGCCTCCTGCCCGGCGGCCGCTTGCTCGGCGGTTTCCTGGGCGGCTTCCTCCGCCTCCTGGGCCTGCTGCTGGGCTTCGATGTCGGCCAGCTCCTTGCGGATGCCCTCCACCACCCCGCCCAGGGCGCCGGCCAGGCTTTCCGCGCCCTTGAGGATGCCCGCCTTGGCCTTTTCCGCGGCGGAGGCCACGCTTTGCTTGACCTCCTCCACCTTCTGCTGGGTCTCGGGGCTGGAGAGCTTCTCGTCCAGCTTCCGGCCCATGGTGTTCAGCTTGTCCCCCAGCTGGCCCATGGTCTGGCCCACCTGATCCGCCAGGTCCTCCAGCTTCTTTTCAAAATCACTCATGGGATGGCTCCTTCCCGCTAACGCTTCGATCTGTTCCACAAGTTCTCCAACGGTGGGCACCATGCCACCGGTGCGGCCATAGAAATGCACGGGCCTTGCCCCCTCCACCGCCAGGCGCACGTCGTCCACCATCTGGCCCAGGCTCATCTCCACGCACAGGTAGTGCCGGGCGGTGGGCAAGGTCTGTTGGATGGCGGCTGCGGGGAAGGGCCACAAAGTAACGGGCCGCAGCAGGCCCACCTTGACGCCCTTCTCCCGGCAGCGGCGCATGGCGCTGCGGGCGATGCGGCTGGTGGTGCCGTAGGCCACCAGCACGATTTCGGCGTCCTGGAGGTTTTCCTCCTGCCAACGGCATTCCCTGGCGGAAAGGGCGTCGTACTTGGCCTGGAGCTTCAGATTATGCTGCTCCAGGACCTTGGGGTCGATGTACAGGCTGTTGATGACGGCCCGGGGAGCCTCGTCCGTAGGCACATGGCCTGTGGCGGCCCAGGTTTTGGGGGGCAGGTCCCGGGCGGGCTGGTAGGCCATGGCCGCGTCCATGTCCACAGGCTCCATCATCTGGCCGATGAGGCCGTCCCCCAGCACCATCACGGGGTTGCGGTGCCTGTCCGCGATGTCAAAGGCCTCCTGGGTGAGGGTCACGGCCTCCTGGACGGAGCTGGGTGCCAGCACGCACAGGCGGTAATCCCCGTGGCCGCCGCCCCGGGTGGCCTGGTAGTAGTCGCTCTGGGCGGGCTGGATGCCCCCCAGGCCCGGGCCCCCCCGGACGATGTTCACAATGACGCAGGGCAGCTCCGCCCCCACCATGTAGCTGATGCCCTCCTGCTTCAGGCTGACGCCCGGGGAGGAGGAGCTGGTCATGACCCGGGCCCCGGCCCCTGCCGCGCCGTAGACCATGTTGATGGCGGCCACTTCGCTTTCCGCCTGTAAAAAACAGCCGCCCACCTGGGGCATGCGCTTGCTCATGTATTCGGGGATTTGGTTTTGGGGCGTGATGGGGTAGCCGAAGAAATAGCGGCATCCGGCCAGGATGGCGGCTTCGGCGATGGCCTCATTGCCCTTCATCAGCTTTTTCATGGGCGGTTCCTTCCCTTCTGTTCCCTTGCCAGGGAATCATTTCCGCAAAAACGGGGCGGGCCCTGGCCCGGCGTTATTTCTCCACGGTGATGGCGGCGTCGGGGCACATGACGGCGCAGAAGGCGCAGGCGATGCAGGCCTCCTGGTCCACGCACCGGGCCGGGTGGTAGCCCTTCTTGTTGAGCCGGTCCTTGGGAAGCTCCATAATGTGTTTGGGGCATGCGTCCTTGCACAGGCCGCAGCCCTTGCATACGTCCTCGTTGACGGTGACAAGCGCCATGGTCCTACCTCCTTTGGGGCCGCTCCGGGCCGGGAAGGCCCGGCACAGAGCGGTTTCATTACATTATACGGAAGCAAAAGGCGATGTCAAGGACCCGGCAAAAACCGGCGGCAATTCCCGCGTTTTTTTGCATTTTTCAGGAACAATTCCTGCGTTTCCTCCCTTGACACCGAACGGATATGCTGCTATACTCCCTCCATCGGCAACGGCGCTGTGGATTTTTCAACCGCGCCGTTTTGCTTTGCCGGGGTTGGCCTTTGAGGTTTGTCCATGGGCGGGGGGATCGGCTGGTCCGGGCTGTGCATGCTACTCTTGGACAAGGCGCCCATCGGCAAGGGGCAGGGAGGTGGAAAATTTCCCCCTTCCCTCCGGCAGGCCACACGAAAGCTGCATGATGTGAATATGATTTATTCATATCGCGCGGTTTAACAGCTGTGTTAAAGGGGGTATGGTAAAATATTTGCAAGTTTCCAAACAAAATATTTCATTTTTGCGTTGACAAGGGGACCGGATGCCTGTATAATGCAACCTGTGGCAAGAGCAAAGGCGCTCCGCAAGGACCCTTATGCTCTTTTTGATTTACCGTATCAAGACCACTATGACGGAAGGGGCGCATGATCCATGGGCAAGTACACCAAGCAGGATATCATGAAGCTGGTAGCCGAGGAGGATGTGGAGTTCATCCGCATGCAGTTTACCGATATCTTCGGCCAGCTGAAAAACGTGGCCATTACCAAGTCGCAGCTGGAAAAGGCTCTGAACAATGAGGTGATGATCGACGGAAGCTCCATTGAGGGCTTTGTCCGCATCCAGGAGTCTGACCAGTACCTGTACCCGGATCTGGACAGCTTTGTGATTCTGCCCTGGCGGCCCCAGTACAGCAAGGTGGCGCGGCTGATCTGCGACGTATACAACCCGGACGGCACGCCCTTTGTGGGCGATCCCAGGGGCGTTTTGAAGCGGGCGCTGAAAAAGGCCACGGACATGGGGTACAGCTTCAACGTGGGCCCGGAATGCGAGTTCTTCCTCTTCCAGACCGACGAGGAGGGCCGCCCCACCACCAAAACCGCCGACAAGGCGGGGTATTTCGACCTGGGGCCCCTGGACCACGGGGAGGGCACCCGGCGGGAAATCTGCCTGGCCCTGGAGACCATGGGCTTTGAAATTGAGGCCAGCCATCACGAAGTGGCCGCCGGACAGCACGAGATCGACTTCAAATACGCGGAAGCCCTGGCCTCGGCGGACAACATCATGACCTTCAAGCTGGCCGTGAAAACCCTGGCGCAGAAAAACGGCCTCCATGCCACGTTTATGCCCAAGCCCATCTTTGGGATCAACGGCTCGGGCATGCATACCAACATGTCTTTGTTCAGGGACGGAAAAAATGTGTTTTTTGACGAGAAGGGCCCCCGGGGCCTCTCCAAAGAGGCCTATGGCTTTATCGCGGGGATTCTGGCCCATGTGCGGGGCTTTGCGGCCGTCACCAATCCTTTGGTGAACTCCTACAAGCGCCTGGTGCCGGGGTATGAAGCGCCGGTGTACCTGGCCTGGAGCGCCTCCAACCGCTCCGCTTTGATCCGCATCCCGGCGGCCAGGGGGCAGAGCACCCGCTTGGAGCTCCGCTGCCCGGACCCGGCCTGCAACCCCTACCTGGCCCTGGCGGTCTGTCTGACGGCGGGCCTGGAGGGCATTGAAAAAGGGTTGGTACCCCCGCCGGAAACCACGGAGAACATCTTCGCCATGGACGCCGCCGCCCGGGCGGCAAAGGGTATCCCCAGCCTTCCGGGGAGCCTGGAGGAGGCAATCAGGACCCTGGAGGAGGACCCGCTGGTGCGGGAAGCCCTTGGGGAGCACGTTTTTACCAACTATGTGGCTGGCAAGCGCAAGGAATGGGACGAATACCGCACCCAGGTATCCCACTGGGAGCTTGACAGGTATCTGGTGAGCCATTGACCTGGAGCGGGAGCGGACGAAATTTCTGTCAAAGCATCCATAGCGGGGAGAGATGACAGGAAGAGGTGCTTTTGTGGACCGAATCATCGTGGCCTTTGGAACAGAGGAAGCCAGAGCCCGCATGGTCAAGTCGCTGGAAGCCTCCGGCATCGGGGTGAGGTGCTGCTGTTCCTCCGGCGCGGAGGTGAAGCGGGCCATGGGCAAGATGGACGGGGGCATCGTGATCTGCGGCCAGCGGCTTCCCGATATGCAGGCCGAAGCGCTGCTGCGGGATATGGAAGCGCCGGTGCTGATGCTGGTGGTGGCAAAGCCGGGGATGGGGGAGATGGGGGAGCACCCCAATCTCTTCCACCTGGCCTTGCCTGCCTCCGGGCAGGAGCTGGCCGCCACCCTCCGGGTGCTGCTGCAGCTTCAGGAGCGGTACCGGCGCATAGGGGTACCCCAGCGCACCCTAGAGGATCAGGCGATTATCGCCCAGGCCAAGGAGCTGCTGATGGCGCAAAAAGGCCTGACAGAAGAGGACGCCCACCGGTACATCCAGCGCCGCAGCATGGATACCGGAACCAAGATGGCGGAGATGTCCAGAAAAATCCTGCGGTGGTTTACCCAGGGATAGGGACGCGCCGCGTATACCAACCTAACAAGGGGGTTAGGCCATTGAAGGGAAAAGGCTTATACGATCCGCGCTTCGAGCATGACGGCTGCGGCATCGGCGCTATCGTGGACATCAAGGGACGCAAGACCCACGCTACAGTGGACGACGCGCTGAAGATCGTGGAAAATTTGGAGCACCGGGCCGGAAAGGACGCGGAGGGGAAAACCGGCGACGGGGTCGGCATTCTGCTGCAAATTTCCCACCGGTTTTTTCAGAAGGCGGCCCAGGGGCTTCATATTGAGCTGGGCGGGGAGCGGGACTATGGGGTGGGCATGTTTTTTTTCCCCCAGGATACGCTCAAGCGCGGCCAGGCCAAGAGGATGTTTGAGCTGATTTTGGAAAAGGAAGGCATGGCACTGCTGGGCTGGCGGGCCGTGCCCTTCCGCCCGGAGGTCCTGGGCAAGAGGGCTCTGGAAAAAATGCCCGCCATCGAGCAGGCCTTTGTGGCCCGGCCCCAGGGGGTGGAAAGAGGACTTGACTTTGACCGCAGGCTGTATGTGGCCCGGCGTGTCTTTGAGCAGTCCAATGACAACGCCTATGTGGTATCTTTGTCCAGCCGCACCGTGGTGTACAAGGGGATGTTCATGGTAAAGCAGCTGCGCGGGTTCTATC
>JARKQO010000339.1 GCA_029974855.1 Eubacteriales bacterium | reverse complement strand
GCAGGCGTCGATGCCCATTTTTTTGGCCATCAGGCACACAAGCTGCTCGAGCTGGCGCACCCGGCCGCGCAGTTGGGCGATCTCCTGGGCCTGCTTCTCCAGGCACAGGCATTCCTCGCGTTCCCGCAGCATCATCCGCTGGTGGAAATCCGATCCCTGCATGGTTCCTCCGAAAATCGCGACCAGAGGCGCGGGCTGAGGAAACGGCGCTATCTGGCCAGCTTGAGCAGCGCGGCCAGGTTCGGGCTGAACATGGCTATGGCCAGGACGGCCAGGATAAGAAGGAGGCGAATCTGCATTTCCAGGCGCTTGATGTCGCCCCGGATTTCGGAAAATCCAGCGTCCATGCGCCCCTCAAGCTTGGCCATATCCGTTTTGACGGCCTGCAAATCCGCCTTGGTGGCCACTTCGGCCAGAAGCGAAGTCATGACCCGCTGGTCCGTGGTTTGGATGGCCTCCACCACGGGCTTGGCCGCTTCCGGCCCCAGGGCGGCCTCGATGGCCTTTATTTGCTCGAAGGTCAGCATGCTGTTTCCTGCGGCTACCTGGCCAGCTTGAGCAGCGCGGCCAGATTCGGGCTGAACATGGCAATAGCCAGGACGGCCAGGATGAGCAAAAGGCGTATCTGCATTTCCAGGCGCTTGATGTCGCCCCGGATATGGGCCGAATCCTCACGGGTTTCGCCCCGAAGGGTGGCGATTTCTTCCTTGTATTCCCCTTTGAACCTCGTCAGCTCCTCCTTGAAATCCCCCTTGAGGCCGGCCAGTTCTTCCCTCATTTCACCTTTAAATTTGGCCAAGTCTTGCTTAAATTCCCCTTTGAGATTGGCCAAGTCTTCCTTGAGTTCTCCTTTGAGATGAGCCAGTTCTTCCTTGAATTCACCCCGAAGCTTGGTCATGTCTTCCTTGGTGGCGATCTCCGCCATGAGCGAAGCCATGACCCGCGTATCTGTGGAGGAAATGGCCTCCACCACGGGCTTGGCCGCTTCCGGCCCCAGGGCGGCCTCGATGGCCTTTATCTGCTCGAAGGTCAGCATGAATTCTTCATGCCCGACCGGACCACAGGGCGTCAAGCAATCCCCTCTCCTTCCGTCTTCTCAAGACGAGGGCGGTTTTGCTTTCAGCAAAACCGCCCTCGCCATAGAAGGTCTGGGAGGGGGCGCCCCCCTCCCGGCTCTTACTCTTCCTTTTCCCCTTCCCCGGCTTCCGGCTTTCCGCCAACAGCGCGGCGGTAGCGGCAGGACTTGTTGGGGCAGGCAATGATTTCGCCCTTGTCCCGGGTCTTTTTGCGCACCAGAATCTTGGAGTCGCACAACGGACAGGGCTCGTTGACGGGCCAGTCCCAGACCGCGAAATCGCATTGCGGATAGCTGTCGCAGGCGTAGAATACCTTGCCGCGCTTGGAGCTTTTTTCCACCAGAGTGCCGGTGCAGCCTTCGCGCGGGCAGGGCACGCCCGTGGAAAAGGGCTTGGTGTATTTGCAGTCCGGCCAGCCGGTGCAGGCCACGAACCGGCTGCCGGTACGGGACTTTTTCACCACCAGGTCCTTGCCGCACTGGGGGCAGGTGCCCACCGTGGCCACTTCTTCGGGCTTGCGCTCCCGGGGCACAATGGTCCCGTCGGCCGCCCGGTCGAACTCCTTGGTGTTCTTGCAGTCCGGATAGCCCGAGCAGCCCAGGAACTCCCCGGCCTTGCCGAAGCGGATGACCATGGGCTTGCCGCACAGCTCGCAGGCGATGTCGGTTTCCTTGCCGGCCTTGACCTTGGCCATGTCCTTGGCCGCCT
>JARKQO010000322.1 GCA_029974855.1 Eubacteriales bacterium | reverse complement strand
TTTGCCAGCTTGCCCGACGCATGATTCACAATGATCACCTGATGATGTCAATTTCGGTGGGTGCATAAAGCCAATGAAAGACTACGCCTGGAACCGAAAGATTGTGCTTGCTTTGAATGCCCGATTCCCCCATAATGAAGGCGACGGGGGCTTATCCGGCATGTGGTACGGACGTCCGGACCTCTTGGCATGAGTGTATCCTGTGCGCAGGCGTTTGTCAACGTTTTTCTGATGCCGCGGATACGCGAAAAGGGAGTGTAAAGGATGATTGACAAGGACAATCCCATTCCTCTGTACATACAGCTCAAGCAGCACCTGATGGAGCAGATCGTATCCGGGGTCTATCCCCTGGGCTCCCAGCTTCCCACCGAAAAGGAGCTGATCAAGTCCCTGGGGCTGGGCAGGGCCACGGTGCGCGCCGCCGTGTCCGAGCTGGAGCGGGACGGCATCATCATCAAGCGCCACGGGGTCGGCAGCTTTGTGGCGTACAGGGCCGGAAGCCTGGGCTTCCAGCCGCTGATGTCCCTTTCGTATATGCTGGAGATCATAGGCGTCAAGAGCCACAGCCGGCTGGTGTTCGACCGGGAGGTGGAGGTTTCTTCCCCTCCCATGTGCGAAAAATGGGCAAAGGGCGCCAAGGTGCATCAGGTGCACCGGCTGCGCTTTGCCGCGGACTACCCCATCGTCCTGGAGGATGATTTTTTTACTGGGGAGCTCCACGCCAAGATGAAGAACAGGGACCTTTCCGGTTCCCTGGCGCAGATTTTGCTGGAGGATCTCCAGCTTCAGGTGGAGAAAATCGAACAGACCATCCTCCTGCGGCCGGCGGACGCCGACGAGCGCGCCACCTTCGGCATAGGGGAAATCGAGCGCGTCCTGGAAATGACGCGCTGGCTGTATGCCCAGGGGGATGCCACCCCCGTGAGCTATTTGCGCTTTGTGATGATCTATGACCTGTTGCAGGTGCCCTTTGAGATTTTTAGGGGAAGAAAGGGGCGATAGGGGGGCGGGGGGGGGGGGGGGGGGCGG
>JARKQO010000543.1 GCA_029974855.1 Eubacteriales bacterium | reverse complement strand
GTAGATTTTCAGCCATACAAAGCCCACCACCACCGCGCTGATGAGGCAGGGCACAAAAAACACGGTGCGCATCAGCTTTTGGGCCTTGATGCCGCTATCGACGGCCACCGCCAGCAAAATCGCCGCCACGTTTTGCACCAGCGTGTTCCAAAAGGTAAAGCGCAGCGTGAACCACCAGGCATTGCCCGCATACCGGTCCCCCAGCATCGCGGCGTAGTTTTGCAAGCCCACAAAGGGCTTTTCCACAGTCATGCCGTTCCAGGAGGTGAGGGAATACCCCAGTGCCAGGAACATGGGGATGATAAGCCCCACGGTAAAAATGAGCATGCCCGGCAGCACCAGGGAGAGATACTGGACCCGGTCGCTTCGCAGGCTATGGTGATTCATGGGGTCGCCTCCTTGCGTTGGAAAGCGGGCGGCTTTCCCGCGTTCTGGGGGAAGAACCGCCCGCCCATGCCTGGTTCTCAGCTTACTTGCTGTTGTCGCGGCGCGCGTCCGCGGCGTTCAGGGCTTCCTCGATGGTGATCTTGCCCTGGACATATTCGGCGATGTCCTTGGCATTCTCCTCCTGGAAGCCGCCCCACACCAGCTGGTTATTGCCCAGGTTGACGTCTTGGATCATATCCTTGGCGGCGTACTGGTCGATGTCCGCCTGGCTGGGGTTGGGGAAGGTGGGGCTCACGTCCTTGAGCATCGGCGCGGTCTTGGTGTAGTTGTAGATTTCCAGCTGCAGGTCCTTGTTGGAGGTGATCACTTCCAGCACCTTGTCAATGGCGTCCTGGTGCTCGCTGGCGGCGCTGGCCATGAAGGTGATGTTGGGCTCAAAGAGCAGCTTGGCGTCCCCGGCCTGGTTGGGGAAGGGGAAGATGCCAAACTCAAAGCTCTCGTCCACATCCAGGAAGTTCTGGATGCTCCAGGAGCCGGACACCTTCATGGCGGCCTCGCCGGAAACCAGCTTGGCGTCGCAGGCGGTCTGCTCCAGGGAGAAGGTCAAGTCGCTCCAGGTGTTGTCATAGATGAGCTTGTTGTATTCGTAGCACACCTTGTACTCGGGGCTGCTGGCAAAGCTCACCTCGCCCGCGCGGAACTGGTCGCCCCAGGCGGGGTACTTGTTGAACACGTCGTTGACGGCGAACTGCATGGTCACGTTG
>JARKQO010000541.1 GCA_029974855.1 Eubacteriales bacterium | reverse complement strand
AAATATGAAACTTCTGTTTCATTTGTCCTTGCTTTTTTTTACATTTAGCCTTACAATGTAAGAAATGTGGTGCAAATAGGATAATCCGGGCATCATGATCAGGGTATCATATCGGCGGCAGGGGGAGGAGGGCACCAGTGGCCAAGCGCATTTTATTAGTTGACGACGAGCCTTTGATCGTAAAAGGTCTGAAATATACGCTGGAGCAGGAGGGATTTGAAACGGATTCCGCTGCCGACGGCGAAGAGGCGTTGGCGAAATTTTTTGCCGGGAGCTTCGATTTTATTTTGTTGGACGTGATGCTGCCCAAAATGGACGGGATCACGGTGTGCCAGCGAATCCGGGAGCACAGCAACGTGCCCATCATCATGCTCACCGCCAAGGGCGAGCATATCGACAAAATCCTGGGGCTGGAATACGGCGCGGACGACTACATGACCAAGCCCTTCAACATCCTGGAGGTGAAGGCCCGGATCAAAACCATCCTGCGGCGGGCCAGCGGGGCCCAGCAGGCGGAGGCCCGCAAAACCATCCGGGTGCACGATATGGAAATCAACTCCGTCAACCGCTCCGTAACGCTGGGGGGCAAGGATGTCCGCCTCACCGCCAAGGAGTTTGACCTGCTGCAGATGTTTGTGAACAACCGGGGCAAGGTGTTCAGCCGGGAGGCCATGCTGGAAACCGTTTGGAAGTACGACTATACCGGAGACGCTCGAACTGTGGATGTGCACATCCGCCGACTCCGTGAAAAGATCGAGCGCAACCCCGCTCAACCAGAATTCATCTTCACCAAGTGGGGAGTGGGCTACTATTTCACCGATAAGGATTAACAATCCATTTACCTCCATTCGTTGGAAAATTCTACTCGCCTTCCTGCTGATCGTCGGAGTGAGCTATTATGCCGTGGCTACTTCCTTGATCGCGCTGGTAGGCGATTATTTGTTTGCGGACCGGATGCGCCAGGACCGGGCCAACGCGGACCGCCTGGCCGTGGAGGCGGCCCCTTTGTACCTTTCCGCCCAGATGCCCGCGCTGCAGGCCCGCCTGGAGGACGCCAGCGGGGAGCTGGGGGGCAGGCTGATGGTGCTGGACGGCAGCGGCAAGGTGCAGCTGGACAGCTATTCGGAGCTGAACGGCAGCCGCATGGAGATTCCCGAGGTGGCCAGCATTTTGGCGGAGGGCAAGACCGGGGACTACGGGGTCCACAAGCTCAGGGGAGACTCGTCCTTGCCCGCCCCCTTCCTGGCCTTTTTGCGCCCCTATGATCCCAATGCCCAATGGGTGGGCTACTGCACCTCCTCCATCACGGAAAACGGGCGCACCGTGGCCGTGCTGCTGTTCTCCTCCCCCCTTCAGGAGATGATGCAGCGGCTTTTCCAGCTCCAGGACCAGATGGTGATCTACTTTCTGGTGGCCGCGGCGGCCTCCATCGTCATCGCCCTGATCTTCTCCCGGGTCATCACCCGCCCCATCGCCAGCCTCACCCGCAGCATCCAGCGCATGGGCCGGGGGGACCTCTCCGTCCGGGTGCCGGAAAAGGGCAGCGGGGAATTGCGCCGGCTGGCCAGCACCTTCAACGCCATGTCCGAAAAGCTGGAGCTGCTGGACAAAAGCCGCAACCAGTTCGTATCCAACGCCAGCCACGAGCTGAAAACCCCTTTGGCCACCATGAAGCTGCTGCTGGAGAGCATCATCTACCAGCCGGATATGGACGGGGATTTGCGCACGGAATTTCTGACGGACGTGAACAAGGAGATCGACCGGCTGAACCTGATCATCAGCGATCTGCTGACCTTGGTGAGCATGGACGCCAAAACCATGCGCCTGAACCGGGAAACCTTCAGCCTGGCCCAGGTCATCACGGAGAACGCCCACCGCCTGGCCCCTGTGGCCCAGCAGCGCCATCAGGAGATCAAGCTGCAAATTTCCGACAACTGCGAGATGTACGCGGATCGGGCCAAGCTGACCCAGGTGGTGTATAACCTGCTGGACAACGCCATCAAGTACACCCAGGAGGGGGGCGTCATCCGCCTGCGCCTCATCCGCTCCGGCCGGGACGCCATCCTCTCCGTTTCCGACAACGGCCCCGGCATCCCCAAGGCGGACCAGGCCCACATCTTCGACCGTTTCTACCGGGTGGACAAGGCCCGGGGCCGGGACACCGGCGGCACCGGCCTGGGGCTGGCCATTGTCCACCAGATGGTGCTGATGCACGGGGGCAGCGTCACTGTGGACAGCGAGGAAGGCCACGGCGCGGTCTTTACGGTGGAGCTGCCCATCCACCAGGGATAGGAGGAATGCCCTTGAAGCCCAAGAAGCTTTTTCTGGCCCTCTTGGCCTGCTGCCTGCCGGGCTTGCTGTGGGGCTGCACCATCGCGGCCAACCCCCTGGAAAGGGTCAGGGCCACGGGTGTTCCGGGCCTTTCCATGGAGCTTCACGCCGCCTCCGCTTCCCAGGACAATGTGGATACCCTTCGGGCTTCCCTGTACTACCGCTTCGGGGAGGAGCCCATGCTGGCCGCCGAGCCCCGGGTGCTTCAGGTGCGGCGGGACGAAAGCAAGGAGCTGGTGCTGCTGAGGGCCCTGCTGCAGGGCCCTTCCGCCGGCCACGGGGAGCTGAAGCGGCTGTTTCCGGAAAACGTGCGGGTGGAAAGCGTGTCCGCCCAGGGGGGCATCCTGTACATCACCTTCAACGAGGCCTTGCTCCAGGACGACCGGATTCCCTCAGACTGGCGGACCCGCCCGGAATGGGCCCGGGAAGCGCCGCTGCTGCGGGCCCTGACCATCCAAAGCGCCGTGGCCTCTATCACCGAGAGCTTCCCCTACCGGGGGGTGCAGATTCTGGTGTACAACCCCCGCCAGGTGCAAAGCAGCCTTCGTTTGGAGAACGCCTACTTTTTAAGCGATTTGCAGGGGCTCAGCGAGCCCTTGGCCCGGGACGAGGCTTTGCTGCTGACCCCCCAAAACACCGTCGCCCGCCTGATGGCCGCGTGGCAGACCCGGGACTATGGGTCCCTGTATCCCTACATCGCCAACGGGGAGACAGGCGAGCCCAAGCCCTCCTCGCAGAATGTGTCTTTGGCTTTGGATAACGCGCCCTCTTTGGGGGAATTTAGCGTGGGAGGGGGTACCGTCTCCGGGGACGGGACCCGGAGCGTGGTCAGCGTCCGCTACAGCCTGCTGGGAGAGGGGGGCGTGCCCGTGTCCCTGTCCTATCCCCTGCCGCTGGTGCGGGAAAACAACATCTGGAAGATCACCTATGCCCAACTGCTGGCCTTGATGGAGGCCGCCGGCTCCTAGCCCAAAAAGGAGGAAAGCCCATGGGTGCCAAATCCAAAGCGCTTCTGGCCTGGCTGCTGCTGTGCGGCCTGGCGCTTTCTTCCTGCACCGGGAGCATTCCCCTGCGGCCGGAGCCCAGCGCCATCACCTTGCCCCCGGTGCAATCCGGCTATGTGGCCCCCATCGGGGACGCGGCCCTGGAATACGCGGGGGAAGCCGCCTTGTTTTTGCCCAGGGCCGATAACGCCCGCCTGTCCTCCCTCACCCAGGCGATCCCCCACAGCGTCGCCAAGCCCCAGGCGGAGAGCGTGACCCGGGCGCTGCTGGCCCACGAGGGAAGCGGCGCGCTGGCCTCCCTGGGCGGGGCTGTGAAGCTGTCTTTGTACGGGGTGAACCCGGTGGAGATCAGCCGGGATGTGGCCACGGTGAACCTGTCCGCCTCGGCCCTCCAGCTGGACCGGAAGGCCTTTTTTGTAGCCTGCCAGGCCATCGCCAACACCCTTACCTCTTTGTCGGGTATCCATTACGTCAACATTCTGGTGATGGACCGGGCCATAGGCCTGGATATCGCCGGGGCTTTGCCCATGGGCAGCCTCAGCCGCAGCCTGGGGGAGGACGTGGGCGCGCTGTATGAGCAGCTTCTGTCCCAGCGGGTGAAAACCGGCGAGGACGCCGCCGCCAAGGGCCTGACTGCCCCTGTGACCCTCTATTTTCCCCTGGCCCAGGTGGACGGCATGCTGCCGGAGGTCCGCACCTGCTCCTTTGAGAGCCAGGTTCCCGGGGACATGGTGCTGCGGCTTTTGGAGGAGCTGGCGGCAGGCCCCCGGCAGGTGGAGCGCTCCCCGGCGCTGCCCCGGCTGCGGACCCTTCTCACCGCCTCCCCGGAGGTAACGGACGCCCCGGAGGGGGGCGGCAAGCTGATCACCCTCCGCTTCGGGCGGGATTTTGACGACATGCTGGCAGGGCTGGAGCTGAACCGGGCCACGGTGATGGCCTCCATCTGCTACACCCTGTCCACCTTCATCCCCGGCATCGCCGGGGTGCGCTTTTACATCGGCCAGGACAGGGTGCAAAACGTGCTGCTCCGGGACAGCGTAAACCAGGTGGCCATCCTGTTCAACGAGGCGGTGCAGCACCGGGCGGACTACTCCGCCTTTCTGATGGACGTGGCTACGCTGTATTTCTCCTCCCAGGACCAGCAAAAGCTCCTGGAGGTGGAGCGCCCCATGCCCTACTACCTGGCCAGGAACCCCCGGGCTTTGGTGCTGGAGCTGGCCAAGGGCCCACAACCCTTTGACAGCCAGCCCTCCTACCCGCTGCTTAGCCCCGGGGCCCTGCGGGATTCGGATTTGGTGGGCTTCTCCCTTCACGATACCACCTTGCTGGTGAACTTCGCCCCCCATTTCGCCATGGTGGGCCAGGGGTTCAGCGCCCAGCAGGACCGGCTGCTGGCCTACGGCCTGGTGAACACCCTCTGCTCCATCAGCCGCATCCGCCGGGTCTGCTTCTTTGTGGCCGGGGAATGGCCCAAGGGCTTCTCAGGCGCTATCCAGTGGGCCGGGGAGTTTTACAAAAGCATGGGCCTGGTGCGCCAGGAACAATAACTGTCATTTCTTTCTGCCCAGGTTTCCTGTGCAAGCACGGACGGAATCTCCGGCACAGATATGGACGGAAACCGTTTTTGACATTTGATACAAGGAGAGAATCAATGGAAATCAAGAATGTGGAGCAGCTTGCAAAAGAGTTTATTTGGCAGGATTCTGTGGGCCTCATGACAAAGTCGCTGGGCGCAGCGGGAGGCAGCCAGAAAATTTATGTGAACATGGATTACGTTCCGCCAAAGGCGTACAGCGCGAAATACCACAGCCATTCTCAGCAGGAGGAGTTTTTCATGATTCTTTCCGGAACAGGGACCTTGCGCTTGCAGGACAAGGAGTGGGCCGTCCATCTGGGGGATTTTTTCGCAAAGCCGGCGGCGCAAAGCATTGCCCATACCTTTTATAACTCCGGCAATGAAATGCTGGTGATTCTGGATGTGGGGACAAATGAGCAGGAGGATACCTGCTACTATCCGGA
>JARKQO010000539.1 GCA_029974855.1 Eubacteriales bacterium | reverse complement strand
CTGTGGGGGGACCCGGTGGCGGGCTTCCCGGCCACCATCTGCATCATGCTGCTGCTGGGGGGCCTCCAGCTTTTCTCCGTGGGAATTCTGGGGCAGTATTTAAGCAAGACCTATCTGGAAACCAAGCGGCGGCCCATTTACATCGCCAAGGAAAAAGAGTAGGGCTGGATGGCGGAAGAAAACCAGACGCGCCCCCGGCGGCTTTGAGAGGCCGCCGGGGGCGCTGTTGACTTTCTAAATTATGAGGTTTTCCGCTCCGACATCGCCAGCAATGGCCGCTTCTTTATTCTTCCGCCACCGTACTGTCCCCGTACTGGTACAGCCCGGTCACCGACCCCCGCAGCAGAATGTTCCCCCGTTGGCCCCCGGCGGTGTCCAGGCTTTTGACGATCTTCTCATAGCTGTTGGCGGCGTTCATCTTGGCCGCCGCCTTGTCCGGCGGGGCCTTCAGGGCAAAGACCTCGATCACGTAATGGTGATCCCCGCTGCCCTTGGGAGGATAGGGGCCCACATACTGCTTTTTGTCAGGAAAGCGCCCGGCCTCAAGGTCGGTTTCCGTCACATCCCACACCGCCATATGGAGCCAGTTGGCGTCGGTGTCAAACATAACCACGGCGTAGACCGAGGCGTTCTCCACAGGGGTGAAGGTCAGCTGCGGGCTCAGGTTTTCCCCCTTGGGCCTGGTATTGCGGCTGTTGGCGCAGGCCGTCAGCAGCCGCCCCTCAGCCGTGATGGACCGGGAGGTGACAGTGAGGACCGGCTCCTGGGAGCCCAGGGGATTCTCCCCCTGGGCTTGGGCCGGGAAGGAAAAGCATAGGGACAGGACAACCATGAGGACGAGAGTATGCCGGAGCATGCGCGGCCTGAACATGAAACCCCTCCTTTTGCCGACGGCCCTCCTTGTCAGGGCTGGTAGTAATGGACGATCTTGGAAACCCGTCCCCGGGTCAGCACATATTGCAGCACCCAGACCTTGCTTTCCAGGGTGTTGCAGGAGTATTGCACTGTGGTGGTGCCGTCCTGGTTTTGGAGCACCTGGCCGATGTCCGGGTCCGCGTAGTACAGGCCCCGGTTGCCGCCCGGGGACTTTACCTGGCCCATGTCCTTGTAGACCCCGGTGATGTCGCTTTCGGAGCTGCCAAAGCCCACGCCCCTGGGCCCCCGGGTGATTTCACTGTTCATCTCCACCCGCACCAGGACCCATTTGTTTCCCGTAAGGATAAATACCGCCGAGCCCCAGGGATAGTCCATCTGCTGGGCTTCCTCGGACATGTACAGGTACTTGGCGGTAATGGTCTGGGAGGGATTGCCAAAGCGCTTGGTAAACTCCTCGGGGCTGGTGGCCCATAGGGTGAAGCCATCGAACCGGTCCGCCTGGGAGTACATCTCCAGGGGATGGGGCTTCACGTCAAACTTATACCCCACCTCGCAGGTGCTGGACATCTTGCCGTATTCGTTCACCGCCACGGCCCTGATGGTGACCCGGCCCGAGGGCAGCTGGATGGGCGTGCCGTCAAAAACCGGGCTCTCCAGGGTGGGGGTGGAGCCGTCAATGGTGTAATAGAAGGTCAAGGTTTCCTTGGACTTGCTGTCCCCGGGCCGCAGCATCACCGTCTTGCGGGAGGTGTAGGTGTTGGGGGCCAAGTTGGTTTTGGGGGCCGCCGGGGTGGGGTAGAACACCTGGTAGGTCACCGACAGGGGATCGCTTACCAGGTCCTCGCTGATGCACACGGCCCGAAGGGTCAAGGTGCCCTCGGGGATCGTCAGGGTGCCGTCCTCGGTGTAGGTTCCCTCCTGGGGCAGCTGGGCCTGGTCGTCCAAGGTATAATAGATGTCATAGCCCTGGGGGGAGGTGAGGTGCACCGTCTGCTCCAGCTCGTAGCGGCCCGCGGGCAGGTCCACCTGGGGGGTGTTGGGAATAAAGTCCTTGCGCTCAAGGCGGAAGGCCTCCCGGTCAGTCTTTTCATAGGCCTTCAGCATCATGTCGGCGGCTTCCGGGTCCCGGCTTTGGTCCTGAAGCATGCGGACCAGGGCCACATAGGCCTCGGTGCGGGAGGGGGCCACCACGTCGCTGAGGTGCAGGTACAGGGCCTCGGCGGCGGCATCGTCGCCCTCCAGCTCGTAGGCGTTGGCCAGCAGCAGCAGCCCGTCATAGTTCTCCGGGTCCAGAATGTTGGCGATGCGGAAGGACAGAATGGCGGTTTCCACATCCCCCCGGTCCATATACTCCTGCCCCACCAGCCAATAGGCGTGGGCCGGAGCGCTGCCCAGCTCCTTCAGCAGGTCCGCCCGCTGGGTCTGGCGCAAATCGTCGGTGCTGGAGGCCAGCTCCAGGATGAGCTCCGAGGCCCCGGCCACCTGCCTGCGGGCGGTGATGCGCTGACCCTCGTCCGTGCCGCGCATGTACAGCACATACCCGGCTCCCAGGGCAATCACCAGGATGACCAGGATCATGCCCATCAGCATCCAGTTCACGGGATGCCGCTTCACCGAATGGGTCTTCACATGGCGGGCCGCAATGGGCCGGGACCGGGCCTGGGAGTTCACCGGAACCCCCCGGTGGGTGGTGGGGCGGCTGGCGAAGCTGGCAAGGCCCTTGGGGGCCGTTTTGCGGCGGGGGTTTCTCTCCAGCTGAACCGGCAGGGGGGACATGTCATAATCGCCGTATTCCGGCACCCCCTCCCGGGGCTCGTCCGGCAGCACCGGGGGGGTAGCTCCCATGCGGCCCTGGCGTATGGCCCGAACCCCGGTCATGGGGATCCCGGAGGACCCGCTGGACAACAGCGCGCCGCAATGGTCGCAGGTGAGGGCTTCCTCGGAGGACATATAGGTGCCGCAGCGTTGACAGATCATAGGGACTCCTTTCCACGCCCCAGGCCCCGGGGGCCGCTTGGGGCGCAGCCTTAGGGCCGGTTGTTCACAGGGCTGCCGTTGATGGTCAGATCAAAGCTCTGGCCCAAAAAGGCGGCGGCTTTTTCGCACATGATGATCCGGGAGAGGTAGATGCTCAAATACTCCAGCACGCTGGAGCTTTGGTCCATGGTCAGGGACTGGCGGATGATCTTGTTTGCCTTGTCCACAATCACATGGTTCTCCTGGATGGCAAAGTTCACCCGGTCGTGGACGTCGGTGGGGTCCGGCTTGCCGTTCCGCACCCGGCTCCTGTGGGCGTCGCTTTTGTCGCCGATGACCAAAGCGGCGCTTACCGCGCTGCTGACCGTGCCGCTTTGCTCCTCGTGGTTGCCCACGGCGGTGATCACCTCCACCGCGTCCTCAATGCTCATGCCCGCCTCCCGCAGGATGGGGAACAGCAGCACCGCGCCGTTGGGGCCGTGCTGATGGCGGTTGATGCTGTTGCCCACATCGTGCACCCAGCCCGCGATGGCAGCCAGCTCAATTTCCCGCTGGCTGTAGCCCAGCTCCCTAAGAACGGTGCTGGCGGTGCGGCTGACATAGCGCAGATGGTGGGGGCCGTGGTCCGTGTAGCCCAAAGCCTCCAGGTAGCGGTTGCCCGCGGATACCAAGGCTTTGATGCTTTCATTTTGCTTGATGTCCTGCAATGTGATCAAGGATCATTCCTCCTCTTGCGGATGCGGGGCCCGGGGCTCTCCCTATACAACGGGACAGCGGCCCCGGGCCCTGCGCCTTACTGGAGCCGTTTCACGGCCTTGTAGGTGGGATCTGCGGAAAAGTCCCGGATGGGGGCCTCGCCGCCCAGGCGCTCAATGGCGCTGCGAATCTCGATAAAGTCAATGTAGCTGACGTCGCTGCCCTCCGCCACGTCCAGCAACGCCTCCAGGGCCCGGTCGTCCTCCAGCTTGGCCAAATACCCGGCGTACAGGGCCCGCTTGTCCTTATGGGTCTGAAAGCCCTTCAGGGCAAAGGCGAACACATCCTCGTCCCCGGGGACGGCCGCCAACAGGTCCAGCAGGGCCTCCTTGCCCTCGTCCCCGGCGGCCAGGAAGGCCACCTTGGCGGGGCGCAGGGCAGCCTGGCCCATGGCCTGGAGGCTTTCTAGGGCCGCGTCCAGCAGCTCCGCCTCCTCCCGGCGCTCCACCTGCCAGCGGATATAATCCACCAAGGGCGCGAAGGAGTCCATCTGCCGCAGCAGGTCGATGGCCAGCATCCGGGCCTCCCCCGGAGCGGAGGGATTCCGGACCAAGGCCAGCAGGGGCTCCTGGTCCCCCAGCTCCGCCAGCCGCTCCAGCAGCGGATCGGGAACGGAACAGTCCTCCGCTTGCACGTAGTCCAGCATTAGCCGGGTCAGCTCCCCGGCGTCCCCGTAGCGGTCAAAGTAGGCCCCCGGGGTGGCTCCCTGAAGCCAGGGGGCGGGGGTGTTCAAAAACCGCATATACACGGAGGGCATCTCCGCCTCCATGTCCTCGGGGCGCTTGAACTTACGGGCGTTTTTCTCCATCCAGGCGTTGAGGTAATCGGAAAAATAGGCGTCAAAGTCAATGGGGTTCATGGGGCATTCCTCCTTGGGGAATGGGCATCAGCGCGCAGAGGCGGCCAAAGGCGTCCTGGCCCCGCTGGGGGGCGTGTGTGGCATGGGAGGGCGGGGGAAAGGGGGAAGGGGCCAGGCCGTGGGTCAGGCGGAAGTGCCGGATCAGCGCGTCGCTCCAGGCCCGGCCCACATCCGCGGCAAAGGCGTAGCGGGTGCGGCGGTCCATCCGGCGTAGCAGCTGAAGGGCATGGGCGCTGAGGCGGGGGTCCCCCACGACCCTCCTGGCAAGGCGGATGCGCCGCAGGGTCAGCCGCTGGATCACCGAGGCCACCCGGGGAGGCTTGGCCTTGGGGTCCACCTGGATGATGCGCCCGCTCTGCCACAGCACATAGGGAGGGCTGGCGCCCAGGGCCACCAGCATGGACAGGGCCAGGCGCTTCACCTCCTCCTGGGAAACGCTTTGCAGCAGCACGTCCCGCAGCAGGCGCTCCGCCTGGGCCGGGGCCTGCTTGGCCAAAGCCATGCCCACGGGGAACAAAGAGCGGCCCAAGGTGCCGCTGGGGGAGGACAGGGCGTAGAGGTATTGCCGGTACAGCAGCCCATCCAGGCACAGGGCGTCCACAAAGGCGGGCAGCCCCCGGCCCAAAGCCTGGGCCAGGGTTTCCAGCAGGCGCTGCTCCGCCATGGAGGGCAGCAGGGGGTAAAAGGGAAGCCTGCGGGCCTGCCTGCGCAGCTCCTCCCGGGTGAAGCCCATTTCCCTCCAGCCTGTGACAGCCTGGGTCATAAACAGGGCCGTCACATCCTCCGGGTCCAAATCCCGGCAGCGGTGCAGATGGGCCACGGCCTCTTCCGTCTTGCCCTGGGCCAGAAGGGCCAAGGCCAAATTGTACAAAGTGGGCACCCGGTCCGGGCTGCGGCGCTTGCCCAGGCGCAGCATGGCCAGCATGGGCTCCGGCAGGTTCAGGGCCGAGGCGGTGAAGCAGAAAAGCTGCTCATCGTAGGGATAGCGGCAGTGGAAGGCGGCGGCCAGCAACGCGGAGGCCGCCAGGCCCCGCTGCCCCCGCTGCATGCGCACGCTGGCCAAAGCGCACAAAGAGGCCACATGGCGGGGGTTGTGGCGAACCGCCAGCTGGGCGTGGTGCAGCGCCCGCTCCGGGCGGCTGAGGGCCTGGTAGAGCATGGCGAAGAGCGCGTGAAGCCGGGCGTCCCCATGGCCCAGGTGGGAAGCCCTTAGCAGCCGCTTGCGGCAGCGCTCCAGATCCCCCTGGGCCAGGCGGATGGAGGCGATGTGCAGCAGCGCCTCATAGCGGGCCGAGCCCGGGCGGGGTTCCTCCAAAAGGTCCCCCAGCACAAAGGTTTCGTCCCCTTCCTCCCAGAGCAGGCCGGCCTCCGGCCGGGTGCGGGCCTGCTGCAAATAATGGGAGAAGGCGTCCATGGCCTCCTGCTCCCGGCCCAGGGACAGCATGTTGCGGCCGATGAGCCCATAGGGCAGAAAGCCCGTGGGCTCCAGGGCCAACACCCCGAAGGCCTCCCGGATGCTGGCCTCGTAACAGCTCATGTCCCGCAGGGATTGGGCATACTCCAGCCGCAGCGCCCCGGAGGCCGGCTCCAGGGCCACGGCCCGGCGGAGCAAAGCCGCCGCCTGGTGATGCTCTCCCCGCTTGCGGTGCCGCCGGGCCCGGCGGAGCCAATAGTGGGAAGGCCTTTCAAAGGAAACCACCTGCCCCGAGGCTTCGGGGCGATGCAGATTGGTCATGGTACACTCCTTGAGCGCGAGATTACCGGGTGGCCTTGTTCAGCAGGCGGATCAGGTCCTGGGTGCTGAAATGGTGCCGGGTCCGGCAGAAGTGGCAGCTCAGCTCCGCGCCGTCCAAATCGTCCTCGATCATCCGGGTCAGCTCCTCCCGGCCCAGGGCGATCAGGGCCTTTTCCATCCGGGAGCGGGAACAGCGGCATTGGTAGGAAAGGGGCGTGGCCTCCAGCACCACGGGGTCCAGCCCCGCGAACCAGCCTGCCATCAGCGCCTCCATAGGCTCGTGGGCCAGTTCCCGGCTGATATCCCCAAAAAGAGGGCTGCGAAGCTCCAGCTGGTCGATGACAGAATCCGGGCAGCCGGGAAGGGGCTGCAGCAGCACGCCTCCCGCGGACAGCACCACCTCCTGGGCCACCAGTACCCCCAGGCTCACCAGGGAGGGGCTTTGCTCGCTTTGCACAAAGTAGGAGGCGAAGTCCTCGGCGATTTCGCCGCTGACCAAGGACACCTGGCCTACATAGGGGGTTTTGAGCCCCAGGTCCTTTACCACGCTCATGCGGCCCTGGGTGCCCACCGCCGCGCCCACGTGCAGCTTGCCGTCCCGGCGCAGGGGCAACTCCAGCTGGGGGCGGTCCACATAGCCCCGCACGGTGCGGGCATCCCCCACGCAGACCATCTTGCCGATGGGGCCGCCCCCGTCCATGGACACGGTGACGGAGGCGTTTTCCCCCTTGAGCATGGAGCCCAGCATGGCGGTGCCCAGCAGCATGCGGCCCAAGGCCGCCGTGACCACGGGGCTGGCGCCGTGGATGCGGGAGGCCTCCTGGACGGTTCGGGTGCCGGTCACCAGCAGCCCCCGTACCAGGCCCTCTGCCAAAATAATATGCAAAATCTGATCCTCCCGGTCCAAGGGATAGGCCGGGCTCCCCGGGGGGTTTTCTTTGGTGTTCATCCAAGCATTCCTTCCTGGTGTGAGTAGAGGGGGTTCAGGCGCTTAGGAGAGAATGGGCTTGCGGGCCGCCATATGCCAGCGCTTCTCCTGGGGGCCGGGGCCAGTCAGCTTTTGGTCCCCGTACAGACCAATTTCCACAAAGCCGGTTTGCACCAGAAGCCGGGTCAAAAGCTCGGAAGTGTGGGCGTACTGCCGCTGGTGCTCCCCGATGCGGCGGTAGGAGCCGTCCTTTTGCCTCAGAAAGATGGCCAGGTCCAAATCCACAGCTTGGCTGGCTTTGGAAAAGCTGTTCTGCCACAAATAGGCCACGTCCTCCTCCTCGTGCCCCAAAAAGGTATTGCCCAGCACATGCTCCAGCTTATAGGGGGTGGAGAGGTCAAAAAACAGTCCGCCGCCGGGTCGCAGGGCCTGGAAAGCCGCCCGGAAAAACGCGGTCACATCCTCCTGGCTGGGCAGGTAATTCAGCCCGTCGTTGGTGCACAGCACCGCGTCCATCTGCCGATGCAAGCGCAGCTCCCGCATGTCCTGCTTCACAAAGGGGATCATGGCCCCGCTTTTGCGGGCCTTCTGGCTGGCCTCAAAAAGCATGTCCGCGGACAGGTCCACCCCGGTCATCTGGTAGCCCAGCTGCGCCAGCAAAATGGTGAGGCTGCCGGTGCCGCAGGCGCATTCGCAGACCTTGCCCCGGGGCAGCTGGTAGCGGTCCATCATGGCCGCGTAGAATTTGGCCCAGGCGGAATAATTTACATCGGACATCAGACGGTCATAGACGGAGGCAAAAGCCGTGTACATGTCAAAACTCCTTCGATACGCCCGGGCTTTGGGGCCCCTACTGGGGCCGCCGCCTGCGGTTGCCCTGGCCGATGAGCCCGCCGATGCGGCCCGTCTCCTTGGCGGACAGCCCGGCCCAGCCCACGTCCTTCACCCGGTCCAGCAGGCCCAGTTCCTGGGCCAGCTCATATTTTTTCCGCTCCTGGGCGGACAGGTAGGAAAGCGCGCCTTTGTGGAGGGCCCGTTGCCCAGAGCCTTTGGGTTCTTCCTGCATTGCCATGGTTCTCGCTCCTTTGGCCTTTTGGCTTAGGGTGCGCGAAAGCCCGGCCCCTCATGCAACCTTAGGGCTGGTCCGTGAACTCCTCCTGGGAGCCCTCCTCGTCCTCGTCCTTGTACAGGCCCCGGCCCACCACGGCCCCCTGGATATTGGGGTTGATGTACTTGTCAAACACCGCGTTGGCGTAGCTGGCCCCCACAAAGCGGCTGAGGGAAAAGCCGATGAGCAGATAGTACGCCCCAAAGCCCAGCACGGCCCACTGGACGTAGGGGGTGAACACGGCCACCCCGGCGGCGATGAGTCCGGGGACCAAGGACAGCAGCTTCAGCCCCAGGCTCATGGGCAGGCGGCCCACGGTCAGCAGCAGGCCGTTGCGCAGCAGGTCCCGGAAGCGCAGCTTATAGGTCACCATCAACGGATAAAAGTACAGCAGGGCGCACATCCACAGGGCGGCCACCATGAGGCTCAGCAGCTGGGGCACCATGAAAAAGACATTGGTTTGGGCCATCTCCCCGTAGAACACCCAGCAGACGTAGAACACCAAAGGCATGAAGCCGGTGATGGTGGAGATGGCCAGGCCCTGCTTCCAGTTTTCCTTCACCGCGTCCCGGAAATCCGACCATACAAAGGCATGCTCGTCCCGGGCCCAGTTGCGGGTCACATAGGCCACCCCGGCGGTGAAGGGGCCGGTGAGGGCGATGCAGGGAACCAGCAGCAGCAGCGTCTGCATGGTAAGGCCCCGCAGATACTCCGGCAGGGAGAGGGTGGCCACAGCCGGGTCCCCCGCCATCTGGCGCTCCATAAAGCCCGCCATGACGCTGTAGCCGTCCATCACGGCGGACAGGGCCACCAGCAAAGCCGGGAGCCAGCTGATCATATCGATCAGGTTCAGATGGCAAAGGCCGCTGAGGCGGATTTTCAACATTTCCCAAAAGAGCTCCCAGCGGTTCTGGGGCAGGTCCTCCTTGCGGTAGTCGCCCTTGCCGCTCTTCCCGTAGTAAAAGCTATTCATCAACTTGCCAAACATCGCAGCAGCCTCCATCCAATTCAGGGGGGATTGATCCCACGCCAGCCGGCAGGGAACACCCTTGAGTATAGCACATTTATGGAGAAAAGAAAAATCCGCCGTGGCGGCGGGAAAAATTGAGCGGATGCACAATGGCCTGCGGGATGTGCAGCTTGGCGTGCGGATGGTTGCTTCTTGGCCCATCACGCCGTATACTATATAAACCAAGGTGGTGAGGCGATGAAACTCCTTGTGGAGCATGGCGATTATGACGAAAACGAGCTGGTGCTGCGGTGCAAAACCTTGGACGACGAATGCCTGGAAGTCCTGGCTCTGTTGCGGGAGCGCGGCGCGAAGCTGGTCGCTTTCAAGGAGGGCCAAACCCACATCATACAGCCCGCGGATGTATGCTACGCCGAAGCGGTGGACGGAAAGACCTTTCTCTATACGGCGGATATGGTGCTGGAGACCAGCCAGAGCCTTTCCCTGCTACAGGAGAAGCATGAGGACAGGGGCCTGATCCGCATCGGCAAGTCGCAGCTTGTGAACCTCTACCATGTGGGCACGCTGAAAAGCCTGCCAAACAGCCGCATCGAGATCACCCTGAAAAACGGCGAGCGGCTGATCGCCTCACGCCACTATGTGCAAAATTTGAAGGAAAAGCTTGGGCTGCTGGAATAGGAGGGGCCGATGAATCACCAATTTGAGGATACCGGCTTTGCCCGGCTGTACGTATGGGTGGCACGGGCAAAATATACCATGGGTATTTTCTACGTGCTGTTCGTTTTTGTCTACTTGCTTTTTGGCTTGATCAGCGAAGGGCCCGCCGTGACATTAAACCTGTTCACAGCCATACAGATGGGTTGCGCTTGCTTTCTCATCGGGTTCGCGCAGCAGGGCATCGCGCCTAAGGAAAAGCTGACGAAGGTCCGATGCCTTTTATGGGTGCTCACGGGCGTGGTCATCGCCGTGGCGTTCAGCCTTGCCTTTGGATGGTTTGCCGCCTTTCCCCTATGGTGCCCGATCCTGTTCTTCGTATTGTTGGTGCTGGGCATGACCGCGATGCTCTTGAGTTCTTTTCTTGAGCTGCACAGGGAAACGCGGGTGCTGAACCGTCAGCTTGGCAGATTTCAAAAAAAACCAGCGGGGGAGGAACGCATATGCCGGTGATCCAGATCGAGCATTTGAAGAAAAATTATGGCAAACACGTGGGGATCAAGGACGTGACCTTCTCGGTGGATCAAGGGGAGATTTTCGGCTTTGTGGGCCCCAACGGAGCGGGCAAATCCACCACCTTGAAGGCGCTGATGGGCCTGCTCTTCCCCAGCGGCGGCTCCGCCTCCATCCTGGGCCTGGACACGGTGAGGGACAGCAAGGGGATCAAGGCCTTCACCGGCTATGTGCCCAGCGACGTGCGACTGTATCCCCACATGAGGGTGGGGGAGCTGCTGCGGCGCAACGCCGCCTTTTACCGGGGGGATTATGGGGAGGAAACCCGGCGGCTGTGCGGCCTGTTTGAAGTGGACCTCCAAAAGCGCTTCCAGGAGCTGTCCACCGGCAACCGGAAGAAGGTGTCCATTCTATGCGCCTTGCAGCCGGGGCCCAAGGTGATCCTTCTGGACGAGCCTACCAACGGCCTGGACCCGGTGATGCAGAAACTGCTGTTTGCGGAGCTGAAAGAGCGGACGGCCCGGGGGGCCACGGTGCTGCTGTCCAGCCACAACCTGGCGGAGGTGCAGGAGTATTGCGGCCGCGTGGCCTTCATCAAGGACGGCGGCATCGTGGCGGTAACGGACCTGAAAGAAGCGGCGGCCACCCCCCGCAAGCGGGTTTCCGTCACAGGGGGCGGAGCGCTTCCCGCCGGGCTGGAGCTGGTGGCGGAGGAGGGGCAAAGGCGCGTCCTTCGCACCGCCCTGGAGGGCCGGGCCCTGCTGGAGGCGCTGACCGCCCTGAACCCCGAGGAGTTTACCGTGGAAAACGAGAGCATGGAGGAACGGTTCTGGAGCCTGTACGGGGAGGAAGAAAACCGATGAACGTCTTTTTTCTGGAGCTGCGAACGCTGCGCAAAAGCGCTTTGGTGGGCACCCTATCCATCGGCGCCGTGATCTTCGCCATGCTGGCCTTCTTCCCGGCCATGCAGACCGAGGCCATGCAGGCCTTGGCCAACGCCAAGCTGGAGGGCATCGATCCCGCGCTGCTGGCGGCCCTGGGCCTGGCCCAAATGCCGGATTTTACCGTCATCACCCATTATTTTGGCTATGCGCTCCAGTTTATCACGCTGGCGGTGATGGTGATCATCACCCAGCGGGCGGTGGAGCTGCTGATCAAGGAAGAAACCAGCGGCACCATTGAATACCTCTGCGCCAAGCCCGTGTGCCGGGGTGAGATTTTTTGGCAAAAGGCCTTGGCCCATGTGGTTTTGTTCTTGGCCATGACGCTGGCCTGGATGATCGTCACGGTGGCGGGATACCTGCTGTTCAGCGATTTTTCCCTGGGGGAGGCGGTGAAGGAATCGGCCATCCTCTTTGGCGCCGTGTTCTTCGTAGGGCTTGTGTTTTCGGCGGTGGGCCTGCTGGTATCCGCCTGGATCACCAGGGGCAAGGCCACGGGAGGGATCACCATGGCCATCGTATTCGGCACCTTTATTTTGGGGGTGATGTCCGTCACCACCAGCGGCCTGGGCTTTCTGATCTGGTTCTCCCCCATGGATTGGATCAAGAGCACAAAGCTGCTGAAGGAGGGGATTCTCTGGCAGGAGTGGCTGGTGGGCCTTGGGGTGATGGTGTGCGGCACAGGGGCCGGGTGGCTGCGGTATCGAACAAAGGATTTGCTGGTCTAGGGAGTTGGGTTTGCCGGTTTTCCTGAAATTCCCAAGAACAGGCTTTTCCGAAGCGGTTTCATTTGCATAATGGACCGGGGGGATGGTACAATAAGCAATCCATAGTAAAGGGGGACCAGGGGCTCCCCCGTGCAGTCGTCCGGCAGCATCCTCCGGGCATGCAAATTTTGCAAAATGTTTCGGCGGGTTCTGCAAGAAACAGGAAGGGCGGTTCGTTGGATGAGTGAGCACAGTGCGCCCGGTTCACGAGAGCCGGGTGAAAACGGAGGCTCGGACATGACGTATTTCGAGGACCTGTACGAGAAATACGCGACCGACGTTCTGCGCGTAAGCTATTTTTACTTGGGCGACAGGCAAAAAGCGGAGGATGTGTGCCAGGATGTCTTTGTGCGGCTCTTGACCAACGCGCCGGAGCTGTCCCCCGGGCGGGAAAAGGCCTGGCTGCTGAAGGTTGCGTTAAACCGGTGTCGGGATCTCTGGCGCGGCGCGTGGATCAAGCGCGTGGTGCTGGGCAGCCCGACCTTCGAGCTCATTCCCGCCCCGGACGAAACCCAGCGCAGGGATGAGGAGGAGGCCATGATGACCGCCATCCATCAGCTTCCCACAGACTTCCGGGAGGTCATTTTGCTCCATTACTACCAGGGCTATGGCATCAGCGAAATCGCCGCCATGATGGACCTGCCCGAGGGCACCATTTCCAGCCGGCTGTCCCGGGGCAGGAAGAAGTTGGAAACCATATTACAAGGAGGACCCCAGCCATGAGCCACATCGAACGATTACAGGACATTGCCAACCGGCAGTTGGGTGGCTTGCGGGCGACCCCCAAAATGCTTGGGGAGATCAAGCTGGCGGCTGCCAGAAAAAAGGAACCCAGGGGGCTGAGGCACGCATGGCGGCCCGCGCTGGCTGTTTGCGCCGCGCTGCTTTTGGCCGTGGGCATCTTTAGCCAGAGCGGGGAGGAGCTTTTGCCCCTGTCGCCGTCCCCCTCGGCGGAGCTGCTGGATAGCCAGACCGCCGGAAACGGAACCCAGGGAGCGATCCTGACGGCTGCGGAGCGGGCGCTGCTGGATGTGAATCCGGGCAGTATCTCCTTGGGGGCCGAAAAGGAAGCCCCCGCCTACCGGAACCTCTTTGCCAAGGGCCAGGGCAGCAACTTTCCTTTGGTGCGGATCAGCGGGGCCACCTACCGGATGCTCCAAAGCCCCGCCTCCATCGGTCAGAACCTGCTGGGGGACAGCCTGGGCCAGGTGACGGAGTACACCTTGGAGCCGGCCCTCAGCACCGGCGGCGTGGTGAGCAACGTGGTTTCCCAGGGAGAGGCCATTTACACGGTGAAGGGCATGAAGGGCGCCATGGCGGCGGCCCAGGTGGAGGGCGTTTTGCGGGTGTTCCAGCGGGTCAGCTTTGCGGGCACCGCCATCATTGGCAGCGAGGGCCTGGGGGATACCCTTTGCTCCGCCGACCAGGTGGTTTCCCTGGAGCTCAGCGACGTGGGCGTAATCGACGACGCCCAGAAGGCCCGGGAGCTCATGAAGACCTTGCTGGACAACGCCAGCTACCAAAGCGCCAGCCTCTCCTCCGGGGGAGCCCAGTCTTTGCTGATTGAGATGAAGAACGGCCTCAGCTTGCAGCTGATGGTGGGGGACGACACGGTGAGCGCCTGCGGCACCTGGAGCTGCCCCGAGTTCTTCGAGGAGTTCATCATCGCCATGGAATGAGAGGGGCCGGTCAGGGACCCTGTGGACAAGGAAGGAAGCCTTCCCGGGATAAGGGAGGGTTTCTTTCTTTGGGTCCCGGCGGCTGGGAAAAATTTCTTTTGAAAAGACGGTTGACATTGACGTTACGTCATGGTTTATGATGCTTCTGTCAGGAGGGATGGGGATGGAGTACACGGTGCAAAAGCTGGCCCGGCTGGCGGGGATCAGCCCCAGGACCCTTCGGTTCTATGACCAAAGCGGGCTGCTGCGGCCCGCCAGGATCAACTCCTCCGGTTACCGGATCTACGGGGAGGCCCAGGTGGGCCGCCTGCAGCAGATTCTGTTCTACCGGGAGCTGGGCATGGGGCTGGAGGAGATCGGAAGGACCCTGGACAGCAAGGATTTTGAGCCCCTGGCCGCCCTTGAGGCACACCTGGAGGCGTTGCTGGAGCGCCAGGCCCAGACCGCCCGCCTGATTGAGACGGTGCAAAGAACCCTGGAGCAGGAAAGAGGAGGAAGGCCCATGACAGACGCGGAGAAATTTGAAGGCTTCAAGGAGAAGCTGATCCGGGACAACGAGGAAAAATACGGCCAGGAGATTCGGAAGAAATACGGCGAGGAGGCTGTGGCCGCCAGCAACGCCAAAATGATGGGGATGAGCCGGGAGCAGTACCAGGCCATGGA
>JARKQO010000249.1 GCA_029974855.1 Eubacteriales bacterium | reverse complement strand
GCACATCCACAGCCAGGCCCTCCTCCCGCATCAGCTGGTCCACCAGCACGGGCAGCACATACTCCGCCTTCAAGTCCGTGGGGGCCAAGGAGGACAGGAAGGCCCTAAACCGCGCCTCGGCCCTGGTGAACAGCCAGGGGGTGAAGCCGAAGAAGTTCATGCTGACCAGGCTGTCCGGGTCCAGGACGATCCCAGCCGGGTCCTTTTCCGTGTCCCGGATGGTGCCGTCGGGGAAGGGCTGGATTTTGTAGGTTTCCGTGACCCCGGTAAGCTTGCCGGAGCCGTCCACACTGCACACCCCCCGGGTCACGTGCCCGTGCTCGCTGACGGTATTTTTCAGGTAATAGCCCACCATGCAAGCCTCCCCCTGGGGCTTTAGGGTGGCCAGGCGTTGGGCCGCCGTGTGGAAGGCGGTTTTGCCATAATAGTCGTCCGCGTTGATGACGGCAAAGGGCTCGCGGATCAGGTCCCTGGCGGCCAGCACGGCCTGCACCGTGCCCAAAGGCTTGGTGCGCTCCGGGGGCACGCCGCATCCGGCGGGCAGGTCCTGGAACTCCTGGAAGGCGAGCTCCACCTTGATCTTCCCTTCCAGCTGGCTGCCCAGCAGCTCCTTGAAGAGCTCCTCAAAGTCGTGCTTGATCACAAACACCACCTTGGTGAACCCCGCCTCGATGGCGTCAAAGATGGAATAGAACATCAGCATTTCCCCGTTGGGCCCCATGCCGTCAATCTGCTTGTTGCCGCCGTAACGGGACCCCATCCCGGCCGCCATGATCAAAAGTGTCTTTTCCATATGCCCTCTCCTTACGCGATGTTGGGAAAGCGCCGCTTGCCTTTTACAAAGCGGCGCGGACCGGCTTCTCCGGCACGGGTTCCTGGGGTTGCCTTGCCTCGGGCTTGGATTTGGCCGCGGCAACCTTGCCGGAAACGGCTGGGGCCGCGCCCGCGCCCGCCTCCCCTTGGGTCCGCATCCGGGGGCAGGCGATCCGCTTGGCCAACACAAAGCCCTCGGCGCTGTCCCGGCGGAAGAAGATGGTCAAAGTGCGCAGGAGCAGCTTCAAATCCATGCTCAGGGAAAAGTTCTCGATGTACATCAGGTCCAAAATGGCCTTGTCCTTGGGGGAGGTGTTGTACTTGCCGTCGATCTGGGCCAGGCCCGTGAGCCCGGCCTTCATTTGCTGGCGGTATTTGAACTCCGGCACCTCCTGCTCATACTTGTGGACATTCTCCAGCATTTCCGGCCTGGGCCCCACCATGCTCATGTCCCCCTTGAGGACGTTGAACAGCTGGGGGATCTCGTCCAGGCGGTACTTGCGCAAAAATCCGCCCACAGGGGTGATGCGGCTGTCGTTTTCCAGGGCGGAAACCGGGCCGGACTGGGGGTCCTCCTGGTACATGGTGCGGAATTTGATGATTTCAAATACCCTCCCATGGATGGTGGCCCGTTTTTGGCGAAAGAATACCGGGCCGCCCCGGGAAAAAAGCAGCACCAAGGCGGTGGCCAGCATCAGGGGGCTCAGCAGCGCCAAGCCCAGGAGGCTGGCCAGGATATCGATGCAGCGCTTGCAAAAAAGCTGCATCAGCGTGGGCTGGGAGCGGTGGATATACAAAAAGGGCGTATCATCCAAAATGCTTTGCTGGGCGGTGGAAATGATCACGTCGTCCAGCTCCGCCAGCAGGTACATGGCCTTGTTGAGGCTATAGCACAGGTTTTTCAGCTGGGCCTCCTCGGTGTCGGGGATGCCCGCCAGGAAGATCACCTCATGCTCCCGGATGGTGGCCTCCATGTCGGGGCATTCATAGTGCACCACGTCGTTCAGGAAGAACTTCTTGCGGAAGGAGGACATCTTTTCCGCCACATGAAGGGCCAGCTCCTGGGAGGAGGTGATGACGCAGCTTTTTTGGGGCGGGTTGATCTTGAAATACAGGCGGTTGCCCAAGGTGGCGAAGAAGTAGATGATGCCGATTTGCAGCACAATGGCCCCGCACAGCAGCCAGAAATCCTCCCCAAAGAGGATCAGCCGGTCGTTGTTGGCGGGGTTCACGTTCATGATCTGCAATTGGAAATAGGTCACCACGTCGGCCATCAGCGTGGTGATCAAAATGGAGGCGAATACAGAGCGGGGCTTTTTGTCCTCAATGTCGTAGCCGCCATAAACAATCCGAAGGATCACGATGATCACCACAAAGGTGGCCATGGTGGTGGCGGCGGTACGGCTGAGGTTGATGATTTGGGGATTGGTTTGGGAAAGAATGGCAAAAAAGGAGAGGAAGAGCATGATGTACATGAGGCTTTGAAAGGAAAGCTTCATGAGCTGCGTAAGCAAAAAACGCTTGTTGCGCATGGCCGCCTCCATAACGTTTCATGACGGTGGGATGGGAAACCGGACGCAGGCAGAGTGATTCCCTGGGGCGGAGGCCCCGCTTCTTTCCATGGTAAACCTGCACAAAGGTACCAAATAAGGATATCACTCCAATGGGGGCGCTGTCAAGCTTTGGGAAGCCGAAGCCGCCTCAGGCCCTTCCCCGGGGCCGGGACCCTCCCGGGGGGAGTTTCCCCTTTCATTTTGGGCCCTTTTGCGCTATGATAGCAAGGGAAAACGCGCGCGCCACCAGCTTGAAGGAGGATGCCATGATTCGCTTTGAAAATGTCCACAAGACCTATGCCAGCGGCCAGGTGAAGGCCGTGGACGATTTGAACCTGGAGATTGAAAACGGCAAGGTATTTGGCTTTATCGGGCCCAACGGGGCGGGCAAAACCACCACCATCAAGCTGATGACGGGCATTTTGCAGCCGGACGCGGGCCGGGTGCTCCTGGAAGGGATCGATATGGCGCGAAACCCCCTGGAGGCCAAGCGCACCTTTGGCTATGTGCCCGACAGCTTTGAGATGTACGACCGGCTGACTGGGATGGATTACCTGCGCTTTTTGGCGGACGTGTACGGGGTCAGCGCCGCCCGGCGCAGGGAGCACATTGAAAAATACCTGGCCCTCTTTGAACTGGAGAAGGCCGCCTACCAGCAGATTCGCAGCTACTCCCACGGCATGAAGCAGAAGCTCTCCATCATCGGGGCGCTGATTCACGGGCCCAGCATCTGGGTTCTGGACGAGCCCATGACCGGCCTGGACCCCAGGAGCATGCACGTGCTCAAGGAGGAGATGAAGGCCCACTGCCAGGAAGGGCGGTCGGTTTTCTTCTCCACCCACGTGCTGGATGTGGCGGAGCGGCTTTGCGATGAAATCGGCATCATCCAGCATGGGAAGCTGATTGCCAAGGGCACCCTGGAAGAGCTGAAGGGCGGCGAAAGGGACAGCACCCTGGAGGCGCTGTTCCTGGAGCTGACCCAGCAGGAGGAGGCGTAACATGCGCGCCTATCTGCGGCTGCTCCTGAAAGACCGCTTGCTGGCCTTAAGGCCCGGGGCCGATACGGCCAGGGGGCGCAGCAAGGTGAAGTCCGTTTTCACGGTGCTTGGCTTTGCGCTGTTGTCCCTGATGCTCTACGCCATGGTAGTGGCCCTGGAATATTTTGTGTTCCAGGGGTTCGCGGCCATGGGGCAGGCCGCCGGGGCTTTGGCGGTGGCTTTTTTGCTCTGCGTGTTTCTTACGCTGTTCATGAGCTTTTATATGGTATTCAACACTTTGTTCTTCTCCAAGGATATCGAGCTGGTGAGCGCGCTGCCCATCTCCTCCCGGGGGCTTTTGGCGGATAAGCTGATTCTGATCGCCTTGGGGGAGGCGGGCTCCTCCTTGCTGATCTGCGCTCCTGTGGTCATTTTGTACGGGCTCCACACCGGGGCAGGCTTCCTGTATTACCTGAAGGCCCTTCTGTTTACCCCCTTTGTGCCCATGATCCCCATGGCGCTGGTGGCGCTGCTGTCCTTTGGGCTGATCCGGGTTTCCGCCCTGTGGAAGCGCCGGGAAGGGGTCACCACTGTGGCAACCATCCTCTTTGTGGGGCTCATTGTGGCCTTTCAGATGAGCTTTTCCATGCACTCCGGCAGCCAGGAGGATTTCGGCCGGATGATGATGGGGCTGGTGATGCGGCAAAGCGTGCTGGCGGATTGGTTTGTGCGGCTGTTCCCGCCCGTCGGGTGGCTGAGCCATGCTTTGGTCCAAAGCGGCTATGCCGCCTGGGCCAATGGCGTGGTATTTGCGCTGGCCTCCGCCGGCTCCGTGCTGTTGGTGGTGCTGGCGTTGGGTGGGCAATACCAGCGCCTGGCCATCAAGCAGAGCGAGGCCGTGGCCCGGCTGAACGCTTATGCCAAGAAGCGGCGGCGGGACGCGGGGGCCCGTTCGCCCTTGGGGGCCCTGTACCTGCGGGAGATGAAGGAGCTCTTCACCGTACCCGCCTATGCCACCAACTGCCTGGGGTCCTTGATCATGTTCCCCATCATGGCCGTGGCCACCATCACCAGCCTGGGGCAGTACAGCCAGGGCCTTCCCGCCGCGGACTGGCTGATGGCCAACCTGTCTCCCATGGCGTTCTTCCTGATTTTTCTGGCTGGATTTTGCTTTACCTGCTTTATGAACATCGCCGTGGCCACGGCGGTGTCCAGGGAGGGGAAAAGGCGCTATTTCAGCAAGATCATTCCGGTTCCCGCCGGCACCCAGCTTTTGGCAAAGCTGTACATGGGCCTCAGCGTTGACATGGCCTCCGTGCTGCTTACCGCCGTCATCCTGTGGGCGCTTCTTCCCGGCCTGTGGATGCAGACCGCTTTGGCTATGGTGGCGGTGGTGCCCTTTGCGGTGCTGTCCTGCGCTTTGGGCCTGCTGCTGGACGTGTACTTCCCCCGCCTGGGCTGGAAGACGGAGACCGAGGCCGTGAAGCGCAACCTGAACGGCGTATACGGCATGTTTGGCACCATGGCCCTGGAGGCGCTGCTGGTGGCGGCGTTTTTCGGCCTCAGGGCCCTGGGCCTGGGGGAAATTTGGTCAATTTTGTTACTTCTTGCCCTGCTGTGTGGCCTGGATGTGTTGCTGCTGAAATGGCTTACGGGAAAGGCTTCCAGAGTTTATTTGTTACAAGAGAAATTTGCCTAAGGGAAAAAATGTTACAAAAGTGCGTGCATTCTTTGCAAAAGTGTGATATAGTATAGAAAGTCTGATCACAGCTTGCAAAGGAGGGGGCCGCATGATCACCAAGGTACAAAGCAAGGAGCTGCACCGGGACCGGGCCCCCTCGGCGCGGGCCAAGCTCTCCGCCGTGGAGCGCAGCATGCTCCGCTGGGCTGTGCTGGACCCGGGGGACAAGGTGCTGGACGCCAATACCCGGGACGGGTTGATGCTGGAATATCTCTACCGGAATATGGAATGCGAAATCTGCGGCATTTCCGCCAGCATGGAGCGGGTGAAGCAGTCCCGGGGCCTGCTGCGGCAGGCGGATATCGTGTTTGCCAGCGCCGAGGACATCCCCTGGCGGGAGGGCTCCTTTGACGCAGTGCTGATGCGCAAGGAACGCAACATGGACGAGACCCGGCTGAAAATGCTGCGGGAGGTCCTGCGGGTGTTAAAGCCCGGCGGCCAGTTTTTGCTGGGCACGCCCTATTGCCCGCCGCCTTTTCGCCAGGTGGCCGGGTTCTTCGCCGGGGACGGGGGCGACCACGCGCCCCCCTGGACCCAGGGCAAAACCGAGATTTTGCGGCTGATGAAAAAGGCCGGCTTCCAGCAGGTGTCCTGGCAGCAGTCGGAGTTGGCCAGCGGCGTGGCCATTGGCTGGAAGGAAGTAGCTGTCCAGACGCAAAAAGGAATGTAGCGCGCCCACAAAGGGGCTCTGCCACTTTGCACTGAAAACCCAAACAATGAAGATAGAGGAAACACGCCTGCCATCATGGGCAGCGGGGCGGAGAAATATGCGCCTTAGGGGGTGACAGGAATGGATTTACTCCCTAAGGCCTTTAGTTTTGCAAGGTGGTCACTGATCTTCTTTTCTTTGTTGAACTGACAGTAGCAATTCGCGTCCAACTCATGGAAAGGCATATTTTGCTTGAGCGTGGGGTAAATAGCGATGATTAATCTTCTGATGATTCAGCCGGAGAATCGGGAAATCAACCGTTTTCGGCGATTGCAATTCAACAATTTCTCACAGTTAACAATTCCATATCTCGCGGCCTTCGTTGACGAGCGATATTACGATATGACGCTCATAGATGAATACTGCCAGCGAATTCCTTATCACAAGCGGTTCGACCTTGTGGCAATTACAGTCAACACGCCTAACGCGCCGCATTGCTACGAAATCAGTGCGGTGTTCAGACGGAAGGGTGCGAGGGTCGTCATGGGCGGCCCCCACGCCACGGTTTTACCGGAAGAAGTGGCAGCACATTGCGATTATATGCTTGTCAGTGAAGGCGAGGCGACTTGGCCGGAATTCTTACATGACTTTCAAAACGGCGTGGCTAAAAGCGTTTATAAGTCCGATGCGCCGCCTGAACTTGAGGGCTTGCCGTTTCCGCGCTGGGATTTGATCAACCACCGCCGAATAATGAAAGGAGCGGTTTTCGCCACGCGGGGCTGTCCGTATCACTGCCGCTACTGCAATCTAAAACAGATTTATCACGACTGCTTCCGAATGCGCCGTATTGATGACATCGTTGAGGAGATAAGGCGGCTGCCGTCGCGGTTCTTTGTTTTTTGGGATGACAATCTGTTCGCGGACAATGAGTATGCCAAAAACCTGCTTCGCGCCATTGCCCCGCTAAAACGCAAGTGGGCGGCACAAGCAACACTCCGCGATTGTGCGGACGAGGAGTTATTGGCGCTCGCTCACGCTGCCGGATGTATGTATTTGTTTATCGGGCTGGAGTCCTTTTCCGAGCAATCCCTTTTGGACGCTGGGAAAAGCGTCAATCAGGCGCGCGATTACAAGCCTCTGATAGACAGGATTCACCGCCGCGGCATAATGGTTCAGGCGGGAATTGTCTTCGGCTTTGACAGCGATTTGATCACCGTATTTGACGAAACCCTTGATGCCTGTGAAAGCCTTGGCATTGACGGCGCAACTGTCAGCATCCTCACACCTTTCCCGAAAACGCCGATTTATGAGCAGTTCAATAGCGAGGGAAGATTGCTATGTGATGATTGGAGCAAATACAACAGCAAGACGGCAGTGGTGTTTCAGCCGAAGAATATGACAGCGGAAGAGTTGTTTGATGGTTATCTGCGCTTCCGGCAGCGGTTCTTTTCGCTCCGTTCGTTCATGCGGAGAATGCGTGTGTCGCGGACAAATATCGCAGTAAATTTGATAATGAACCTCGGATATAGGCTCGGTATACATAGAACGAAAGGATAGCCCATAACGATATCAATAGAGAATAAGAACAGCATGGTGATTCCCTGTGAGACAGTCCGGC
>JARKQO010000535.1 GCA_029974855.1 Eubacteriales bacterium | reverse complement strand
CGGCGACCAGATGGCCGTGCACGTGCCCCTGTCCATGGAGGCCCAGGCCGAGGCCCGCTTCCTGATGCTGGCCCACAACAACATTCTCAAGCCCCAGGACGGCAAGCCCGTCATGTCCCCCTCCCAGGACATGGTCATCGGCTGCTATTACCTCACCATTGACAGGCCCGAGGGCAAGGGCGCGGGCCGGGTTTTCACCAGCCCTGACGAGGCCCTGATGGCCTACCAGACCGGGCAGATCAGCATCCAGGCTCCCGTCAGGGTCCGGGTGCGGCGTACCTTCGAGGGCCAGGCGGGGTATAAGATCATCAACTGCACCTTGGGCCTGCTGCTCTTTAACGAGGTGATCCCCCAGGATATCGGCCGCAAGCCCAGAACGTGCCTGGACGACATGTTCGCCCTGGAGATCGACACCTTGGTGGGCAAAAAGGAATTGGGCAAGATCGTGGACGAGGTGTACCAAAAGCACGGCATCCACAAGACCGCCCAGGTGCTGGACGCCATCAAGACCTTGGGCTTCAAGTACTCCACCCGGGGGGCCGTCACCGTGGCCGTCAGCGACATCATCGTGCCCCCGGAGAAGAAGGAGATGCTCCGGGAAGCCGACGAAACCGTCAGCGAGATCAACAGCATGTTCCGCATGGGCCTGCTCTCCGAGGATGAGCGCTACACCAAGGTGGTGGACGTTTGGAACAACACCACCGCGGCCCTGCGCGGCAAGATTCTTCCGGGCCTGGACAAGTTCAACCCCATCCGTATGATGACCGACTCCGGCGCCCGGGGCAGCGCCTCCCAGGTGGCCCAGCTGGCGGGCATGCGCGGCCTGATGGCCTCCCCCTCGGGCAAAACCATCGAGCTGCCCATCCGCGCCAACTTCCGGGAAGGCCTCACCGTGCTGGAGTTCTTCATTTCCTCCCACGGCAGCCGGAAATCCCTGGCGGATACCGCGCTGCGCACCGCAGACTCCGGCTACCTCACCCGCCGCCTGGTGGACGTGTCCCAGGAGGTCATCGTCCGGGAGCTGGACTGCTTTGCGGCCCGGGGCGAAAAGGTCCGGGGCATCACCGTCCAGGACATCACCATCGGCACCCAGGTCATTGAAAGCCTGGAGGACCGGCTCATCGGCCGGGCCGCCGCCGAGGACATCGTACACCCCGTCACCGGCGAGATCATCGTGGCCCTGAACGAAACCATCTCCCACGAGAAGGCCCATGAGATTCTGGAGGCGGGCATCAAGAAAACCCAGGTCCGCAGCGTGCTGACCTGCCGCAACGAAACCGGCGTGTGCGCCCGCTGCTACGGGGCCAACCTGGCCACCGGCGGGGCCGTGGACGTGGGCGAGGCCGTGGGCATCATCGCCGCCCAGGCCATCGGCGAGCCCGGCACCCAGCTCACCATGCGTACCTTCCACACCGGCGGCATCGCCGGCGGCGAGGACATCACCCAGGGCCTCCCCCGGGTGGAGGAGCTGTTTGAGGCCCGCAAGCCCAAGCGCGACGCTATCCTGGCGGAAATCAGCGGCCAGGTCAGCATCGGCGAAAACAAGAAGAAGCGGGAAGTGGTGGTCACCAGCCTGGAGGACGCCCACGAGCAGAAGGCCTACCAGATCAACTACGGCAGCCGCCTGAAGGTCCAGGACGGCCAGACGGTGGAGGCCGGGGCGGAGCTCATCGAGGGCTCCATCAACCCCCACGACCTGCTGCGCATCCTGGGCGTCAAGGCCGTGCAGGACTACCTGCTCCGGGAAGTGCTCAGCGTGTACCGCCAGCAGGGCGTAAACATCAGCGACAAGCACATCGAGGTCATCGTGCGCCAGATGCTGCGCAAGGTCCGGGTGGAGGACAGCGGCGACACCGCCTTGCTGCCGGGCTCCTTGGTGGACATCTTCCGCTTCGAGGAGGCCAACCGGGCCACCATTGAGCAGGGGGGCCGCCCCGCCATCGCCAAGCGCATTCTGCTGGGCATCACCAAGGCCTCTCTGGCCACGGAAAGCTTCCTCTCCGCCGCCTCCGTCCAGGAGACCACCCGGGTCCTCACCGACGCCGCCATCAAGGGCAAGGTGGACCCCCTGGTGGGCCTCAAGGAGAACGTCATCATCGGCAAGCTGATTCCCGCCGGAACCGGCATGCGGCGGTACAAGGACATTGACTTGGTGGAGAATTTCTGACGAGGGGGGGACGGTCAGGGGCTCTGCCCCCGACACCTCCGCCAAAGGGATAAATCCCTTTGGAAACCCGCCATGGACCGCGCTGCGCGCGGTCCAAAGGGAAGCATAAGGTTCGTAGGGAAAGCGGCGCGTCTGTGGAGGTGCGCCGCTTTCTTGTTGGTAACAAGAGAATCCTGGCTAAGCCGGGGGCAGAAATATCCCTGCGGGGTGAACGCAAAAAACCTCGCAAAAATCACCATGGGAATTTGGTTGTGCTTTTTCAGATTTGATGCTATACTTCCATAAGAAGGTAATATTTGGCTCGGTGAAGACGAGCTGTTGAAACGTAGGCTTTTGAGAAAAGTCCAGGCCTCAGGAAGTATCGCTTGGGGCGATGAGTTAGAAATTAAGAAAGAAGGAGGAGGTGGATGATACTTCGATTCTATATTCTCTGATGCTGGCAGTTCCGCACGGCAAGGGCGTCCTGATTCAAGCCGCGCCTTTTCTTTTAGGTATGGGAGTTAGGCAGTCAGTCAATAAGAATGTAGGAGGATCACTATGAAGCGTACGGCTCATCGTTTTTTTGCCATTCTATGCGCAGGAGTTGTTTTGACATGTTTGTTCCCTTTAGCCGCCTTCGCCGCTATCACTTCTTGGGAAACAATTGATTTTGATCCTTGCCCGATGCTGCTGAAGGAGGATTCAACGGGCGGCAGGATTCAAGGCCGCACAGGCCCGGACAATACTTATACCGGCGGCGGATCATACCAAGAAACCGGAATAGAGTCCATAGAAGCCCTTTACGTCGAAGAAATTGGCGGCGGCTCTTGGGTTTATGCGGAAATTCACTACTACAAACCCAGTTATTTCCGCAGGCTTTATTTTAGAGCCGCAAACTTCAAAGACACAGGCGACGTCCCATATACGACTTTTGAAGGCGTTAGCGCTAAGTTAACCCAAAACGCAACGCCGCGTTTTGGCCCGGGCAGGCATTACGATGCGTATGATGATGCGGACTTGCCAAGAAACACAAGGCTTATCGTATTGTTTGAAGAGAATGACTACTTGTTTGTGGAGTTTACCATAAAGATTGGAACAGGACGTGCATGGGTGCCGAAAGATATTGTGGAGCTGAAATAAGTTTGACGCATGCTGTACTTGCTGTTATCGTTCCGTAGACTGCTGTTGAAATGAAAAATCGTGCGCTGGGACTGCGATAATAAGGAAACGCATCAAGGGGCGGGAACTAAACCTGAAGAGATTAAGCAACTGCTGGCGAAAGCCGGTAGTTGTTTAGTTTTGATCCCAGTTTTGATCGGGGATATTTTGTGGACACGGTAGGAAGAAATTAAAGAAGCAATACGCAGGTATATTGCAAATCAACCACCGGCTGAGCCGGTGGTCATGACTTGGGCGGTGGGCCGGAGTTGCCTGCCCCGGGCGGTTTCTTTAAAAATCCACCGCGTAGTCCAGGAAGCTGGTGGTCGTGCCCGCGCCGCTGGTATCGCAGCTATTCTGGAAGGACGAGACCGTCACGGTGTAGGGGCTGGAGCCCTGTACATAGACCGCGCCGTCAGCGCCGATGATGGACACGGCGTTGCCATTGGCGTCCACGATGCTACCTTCGCTGTACAGGTGGGTCACCGTGCTGTTCCCCGTCACCACCCAGCGGGAGGTGGCGTCCAGGGAAAGGCTGCTATCCCCGCTGCCGCCGTCTCCGGCAAAGCTTTCATCCTTTAGTACCGCGCCGGTCAGGGCGCTGCTTTGGGTTACATACAGGTTCAGCTGGGAGATGCTGTCCCACAGGATATCGCCGTTCATCTCCTGGGCGATGGCGGTAAAGGTGCAGTCCGCGCCGTTGGCCCCGGAGGGGCCCCAGCCCCGCTGGTTGGCGTTGCCTGTGCAGCGCAGGAAGTATTCGCTGCCCTCCGAGGCCACGATCTTCACCCCGGAGAGCACGAACTCGCTTTCGGTGTTGGTGGTGTAAAACAGGCCGCCGTTTTCTGAAACCAAGGTGCCGCCCGCCATTTCAAAAGTGCCCTTCCCCACCTGGGAGTCCCCGGACATGCTCTGGTACAGGATCACCGTCCAGGTGTTGTCGTTTTGCTCCAAGTCGGGCATGTTGCCCGTGAGGGAGGTATCAAACAGCCGGACGGTATTCAGCCCCTCCAGGCACAGCGCCTCGGAGCCGTTGGCCGTCAAAGCCGCGTTGTTCACCGTGATATCGGCGGTGCAATACAGCGCCGGGGAGCCCGTGCCGTTGCTCACGTAGGTTCCGCCGTCCACCACCATGGTGCCGCCGCCCCGGTCCGAGCGGATGGCCGCCGAGGAGCCGCCCTCGGTTTCCACGATGAGGTTACGGGCATACAGGCTGCCCCCGCCCGCCACGTGGATGCCCCCGGAGGTGCCCTGGCGGGTGGTGATGACGGTATCGGATACATAGGCCACCCCATCGCCGTAGGCGAATACCCCAGCGCCCCCCGCCGCGTCCGTGGCGATGCCGCTTCCGGAGATGTTGGCCGTGCCCCCTGTCACCAGCAGGGCCGCCCCCACGCCGTAGAAGCTGGCGCTGTCGCCCCCGGTGCTGTCCTGGGAATCCCGGGTCAAAGTGGCCCCCGTCAGGGTCACGGTTCCGGAGGTCACCAGCACCGCGTTTTCATCCGTGCCGGTGGAGGAATAGGAACCGCCTTCCAAGGAGGTATCCTCTGTAAAGGTGGTTACAGCGGCGTAGCTGCTGGGTTGGCTGCCGGGGCCGACCCCGGGCATGCCGCCGGGGCCGCCAGGGCCGCCGGGACCTCCCCCGGGCATGCCGCCGTCGGGGGGGTTCCCCGGGGCCTGGCCCTCCGGCGGCATGGGGGGCGGGTTGCCGCCAGCCGGGGCCTCCGCCAGGGAAAAAGCCCAGGACAGGGAAAGGATCAGCGCCAAAAACAGGGCGAACCATTTTTTCAAGGGAGCCACCTCCATACTTTTGCTTCGGGAAGGGGCGGCAGGAGCACTCCTGCCGCCAGGATGGTCTGGGAAAGATTTTATCCGTTCTCGGGAGTTACCGTCCTTCCGGGAGTTGCAGTCCCATCGGGAGTTGCAGTCCCGCCGGAGGTTACGGTCCCATCGGGGTTACAGCCCCGCCGGAGGCTCCAGCCCCGCTTGGGCCTCCAGCCCCGCCTCCTTGAGGGCCTCCAGCAGCGCTTCCAGAGCGGTTTGGGTGGCCTGTTGGTCCTCTCCGGCAGCCGCCGTCTGGTAGG
>JARKQO010000223.1 GCA_029974855.1 Eubacteriales bacterium | reverse complement strand
TTTTCTCTTGCTTTTTAATCCAAAAAACAGACCGCTGACTCTTACTTTGTCAGCGGTCTGTAGCCCCCGGAGCGGGAAGGCTTCGGGGGCTTTTCACCTGGGAGGGGGGGCTGCTTCCCCATAAGGGCTTTGGGGGACCTTACAACCTTTGCAACGCCCGCCGCACGGACCCGGGGCCCTGGGAAAGCTCCGCCAGTAAGGCGATGATCCTGTCAGCCAGCCCAGCCTCGTACAAATCCACGCCGAAGATGGACCCGTCGGACAGCAAACTGGGCAGGTCGTTGAGCCTGGCCCGGGCGCTTTCCAGCAGAGGGTCCGGGGAGGGGGCAAAGGGATTCCCCTGGTCGTCCACCCCGCTCAGGTACCGGAGCCAGCCCGCCAGCACCAAGGGGATGGCCTTCAGGGTTTGAATGTCCAGCTCAGGGGAGCGGAGGTAGGCCTTCAGGGTCTCCCCAAAGCGGATGGGGAGCTTCTGGGAGGTGTCGCAGGCGATGCGCTGGGGGGTATCCGGCATGAAGGGGTTGGGAAAGCGCACCTGCACCACGTTGTCCAGGAAGGCTTTGGGGTCCAGAATACCCGGGTTCACCACCACGGGAAGCCCCTCCACGTAGCCCACCGTCTCAATCAGCCGCACCAAATCCGGGTCCTTCATCTCGTCGCTGATCTTGGTATAGCCTAGCAGGCAGCCGAAGAGGGCAAGGGAGGTATGCAGCGGGTTCAGGCAGGTGCATACCTTCATCTTCTCCACCTTGTCCACGGTCTCCCGGTCCGTGAAGAGCACGCCGCCCAGCTCCAGGGGGGGATGGCCGTTGGGAAAGTGGTCCTCCATCACCAGCCACTGGGTTTCCTCCGCGTTCACAAAGGGGGCGATGAAGGTGTTCTTGGCGGTGACGGTTCCCTGGGCATCCTCAAAGCCGCAGTCCAGCAGCATTTGCCGCACGGCCTCGTCGGGCCGGGGCGTGATTTTGTCGATCATGGTCCAGGGGAAGGAGATTTTGGCCGGATCCGCCAAATAGGCGGCAAAGCCGCTCTGGACAAGGCCCTGGGCCCCCCATTTTTCCGCGAAGGCCGTCACCGCGTCCCGCAGCCTGTCGCCATTGTGGGAGCAGTTGTCCATGCTCACCAAGGCCAGGGGCAGCGCCCCCGCCAGATACCGCTCATAACACAGGGCCGCCAGCTTACCGATGTAGCTGGCAGGGGCCGCCGGGCCCGCCCCAAAGTCCGCCGCCACGTCGGGCAGCAAAGAGCCGTCCGCCCTGGTAAGGCTGTAGCCCTTCTCGGTGATGGTGAAGGACACCATCTGGAGGCTGGGGGCCCGGAAAATCTCCTTCAGCCGGGCAAAGTCCCGGGGATTGCCGCTGTCCGCCTTCAACGCCTCGGTGACGCTGCCTACCACGGTTTTTTCGATGGAGCCGTCGGCCTTCAGGGTCACCAGCAGGCTCAGGTTGTCGTGGGGCGCAAAGAGCCGGTCGATGATCTCGTAATCATACCCCTCGGCCACGATGATGCCGGTTTTGGCCGCCCCCGCGCCGATGAGCTTCTGCTGCACCGCCGCCGGGAAGGCCCGGACGAAGTTGCCCGCGCCAAAGTGAACCCAGGCGGGGGCCTTGGCGGTTTCGGCGGCCAGGGCGCTCAGATCATAGGGGGGCAAAGCGAGGTCCGCCCGGGCCCACTGGGAACGGTTTTCCAACGCATGAAGGTTTAGCTTCATAATACACTCCTCCTGTTGTGATTCACTATAGCATATTCCATGAAAAAATCAACCGTTAACGTTAACGTTTCGAGAAAAAGGGAGTATTTTGCCGCTGGCGGGGGTATGAACCCCGGCCGTACGGTTTTTCGTGAAAGCCCCGGCGGTTGACAGG
>JARKQO010000207.1 GCA_029974855.1 Eubacteriales bacterium | reverse complement strand
CAAGCTCCCAAACCCATCAGCCCGCCCAAGCCGCCGGAATTGCCATCCGTTCTCACGGAGTCCTCCGATCTGCAAGGGGCTGTGGAGGCAGCCCTGGCCCGGGGAGAGGATGTGCTGGGCATGCGCTTTCAGGACGCCGCGCTGCAAGAGGCGGCAGGCGGCCCCCTGGAGTTCTCGGGCTGCGTGTTTCAGCACTGCCGCTTTCAGGGCAACGAGCTGAAGCGGCTCTGCTTTGTGGACTGCGTGCTGGACCATTGCGATTTGAGCAACGAAACCCTTTTGCAAGCCTCCTTCCAGCGGGTGCGGCTGGAGCATTGCCGCATGACCGGCATTGCCTTTTTGGAGGCAACCCTGATGAACCTGGAGATTGCCAACTGCCAGATGGAGTATGCGGCTTTAGCCCAGACGAAGCTCAGCCGGGCTGCGTTGCGTCATTGCCGCCTCCGGGAAAGCTCCTGGGATCACGTGACGCTGGGTTCCCTGCTGCTGGAGGACTGCGATTTCACCCAGGCCCAGTGGGTGTACACGCCCCTGAAGGGCATTGACCTTCGGGGATGCGAAATCGCCCGGTGGGAGATCGACCCCTTGGACCTGCACGGGGCCAAGGTTACCGCCGCCCAGGCCTTGGAGCTTGCCAGGCTGTTGAGGTTGGAGATCGAGGGGTCGGGGAGGGCCCTAGTCTGTCAGCTTGGGCTTATACTCCACATTGTAGTGGAATTGCAGCGCCTCATAGAACCTTTGGTAATCCCGGGCTTCCAGCGCGTCCAGGAGCCGTACGTGCTTTTCCAGGGTCAGATCGAAATACCATCTGGGGGTAGCGGTCATGTAGTAGCGGTCGCATACCCAGAACGCGTCGATGATGGAGCTGAGAATGTCGTTGCCCACCTTGGAATACAGCGTGCGGTGAAAGGTGGCGTCCGCCTCCGCGAATTTGATGCCAAAGGCGCTTTTGGTGCGGTTGGCCTTCTCGCTGACAACGGAGCGCATCACATCCACCTGATGGCGGATGGCTTCCAACTCCGGGTCAGTGACACTGTCGAAGGCTTCCCGCGCGAAGCCCACCTCCAGCACCCGGCGCACCTCCTTGGTTTGCAAACGCATGTTTTCGCCCCCGCCGGAAAGCCCGTACAGCAGGTTGCTGAACAGATATTCCGCGTTGAACTCCTGAATGACGATGCCAACGCCGGGCTTGGAGCTGACGACGCCGCTGATTTCCAGCGCCTTGATGGCCTCCCGCAGCACATTGCGGGAAACCCCCAGCAAAGCGCACATCTCCATTTCCGTGGGCAGCTTGTCCCCGGCCTGGAGGTGGTTTTGGGCGATGT
>JARKQO010000159.1 GCA_029974855.1 Eubacteriales bacterium | reverse complement strand
CTTCTTGCCCTCCTTCTGCTTTTCCAGCAGCTTCTTTTTGCGGGTGATGTCGCCGCCGTAGCACTTGGCCAGCACGTCCTTGCGCAGGGCCTTCACGGTTTCCCGGGCGATGACCTTGCCGCCGATGGCGGCCTGGATGGGAATTTCAAACATCTGCCTGGGGATCACGTCCTTCAGCTTTTCGGCGATGCTGCGGCCCCGGGCATAGGCCTTGTCCTTGTGCACGATGATGGAGAACGCGTCGCAGATTTCCCCGTTCAGCAAAATGTCCATCTTCACCAAATCGCTCTCCTGGTAGCCCTTCACCTCGTAGTCAAAGCTGGCATAGCCCCGGCTGCGGCTCTTGATCTGGTCGAAGAACTCATAGATGATCTCGTTCAGGGGGATTTCGTACAGCAGCTTCACCCGGCCCCCCTCGTACTGCATGTCCAAAAAGGTTCCCCGCTTGTCCACGCAGATGTCCATGATGGCCCCCACATACTCCTGGGGGGTGTAGATGGTGGCGGATACGTAGGGCTCCTCCATGCGCTCAATGTCCGTGACGGGGGGCAGGTTGGAGGGATTGTCGATGGTAATTTGGCTCCCGTCGGTTTTGAACACCTGGTAGATGACGCTGGGGGCGGTGGTGACCAAATCCAGGTCAAACTCCCGCTCCAGGCGCTGCTGGATGATCTCCATATGAAGCAGCCCCAAAAAGCCGCAGCGGAAGCCGTAGCCCAGGGCCACGGAGGTCTCCGGGTCAAAGGAGAGGGAGGCGTCGTTCATGCGCAGCTTCTCCAGGGCATCCCGCAGGTTGTCGTAATCGGCGCCGTCCGCGGGATAGATGCCGCAAAAGACCATGGGGGTCACCTTGCGGTAGCCGGGCAAAGGCAAAGCGGCGGGCCGGGCCGCGTCGGTGATGGTGTCGCCCACCCGGGTGTCCGCCACGTCCTTGATGGAGGCGGAAATATAGCCCACATCCCCGGGCAGAAGCTCCTGGCAGGGAAGGTAGCCGGGGTGGAAGGTGCCCACCTCCACGATGTCAAACTCCGCCTGGCTGGCCATGAGCCGCATGCGCATCCCGGCGGCCACCCGGCCTTGCATCACCCGCACGAAGCAGATGGCCCCCTTGTAGTTGTCATAGGAGGCGTCAAAGATCAGGGCTTGCAAGGGCGCGTCGGCATCTCCCTTGGGCGGGGGAATCCGCCGGACGATGGCCTCCAGCACCTCCTCGCAGTTGAGCCCCGTTTTGGCGGAGATCATGGGGGCTTCCGCCGCGTCCAGGCCGATGACGTCCTCAATCTCCTTGCGCACCTCCTCGGGCTGGGCGCTGGCCAAATCGATCTTGTTGATCACCGGCACGGTTTCCAAATCGTGCTCCAGGGCCATGTACACGTTGGCCAGGGTTTGGGCCTCGATGCCCTGGGTGGCGTCCACCACCAGCAAAGCCCCCTCGCAGGCGGCCAGGGCCCGGCTGACCTCGTAGCTGAAGTCCACATGGCCGGGGGTGTCGATGAGGTTCAGGATATAGGTCTCCCCGTCCCGGGCCTGATAGGTCATGCGGACGGCCTTGCTCTTGATGGTGATGCCCCGCTCCCGCTCCAGCTCCATGCTGTCCAGGATCTGCTCCGTCATCTCCCGGCGCTCGAACACGCCGGTCATTTCCAGCAGCCGGTCCGCCAAGGTGGATTTGCCGTGGTCGATGTGGGCGATGATGCAGAAATTGCGGATGTGGGAAAGCCGGTTCTGTTGCAAAAAGACCCCTCCATGCCGGGTTGATAGGGAATGCGCGTCATGCACATC
>JARKQO010000522.1 GCA_029974855.1 Eubacteriales bacterium | reverse complement strand
GGGCGCGCTTCCCGTCTGCGCGGCGGTCTGCGCCGCCAGCGCGCGCTGCTCCTCCTTGCGCCGGAGGGCGTCCTCCATGCGGGAGGCCACGATCTCGAAGACCTTGGGGATGCCGTAGTGCCGGTCGGTGGTGGCCACCGGGTGCCAGGGGGCGTTGGGGGTATGGGTGCGCCGCAGGATCTCGTCGAAGGCCTGGTAGTGGCGCTTATACTGCCGGTTGTGCATCAGATCCGTGTCGGTGACCCGCCAGGCGGTGTTTTCCGAGGAACGAAGGTGGGCGAAGCGCTTCTTCTGCTCCTCCGCGCTGATGTGTAAAAACAGTTTGATGACGCAGTAGCCGTCGTCGGTGAGCTGCCGCTCGAAGGTGAGGATGTCCTGGGTCATCTGCTCGATGAGCTCGTCCCCCAGGCCCCGGTCCACCCGGTCCACCGTCACGTCCCGGTACCAGCTCCGGTCCAGCACGCTGATCCTGCCATATTCGGGGATGTTTTCCCAAAAGCGCCACAGCCAGGGGCGGCGGGCCTGGTTTGCGTCCGGCTCCCGGGTGGAATAGACCTTGAAGCCCCGGGGATCCCAGTTGAGGATCAGCTCGGAGATGTAGCTGCCCTTGCCCGCCGCGCCGAAGCCCTCGAACAGGACGACGACGGGGATCTTCTCCTGCTTGACCCGCAGGCTGGCCTGGGCCAGCCGGGGCTGCAGGCGCTTCATGGCGGCTTTGTATTCTTCCTTGGACGCGCTGGCGTTCAGATCCAGGGATTCCAGCATGCGGGTACCTCCCGGAGGGCCGAATTTTTCCATCATGATAGGATATTATACCGTCAAACCGGGGCTTTTACAAGCCCCGGACCGAAAAAAGGAGAGTTTGCCATGCAATTTCAGGAAATGCCCTACCGCCGCGTCACCCTGGAGGAGGCCCGCGCCGGCGTCGCCCGCTTCATGGAGGCCTTCGGGGCCGCACAGGACGCCGGCAGCGCGGAGCGTGCCCTGCGGGACTGGTTCCAGGAGAGCCTGGAGCTGGAAACCCTCGTGTCCCTGTGCTACGTGCGCCACTCCATCGACACGAAGGACAAGTTCTATGAGGAAGAGAACGATTACTACGACGAGCACCTGCCCCTCCTGCAAATCGACATGGACCGGGCCAACGACCTGATCCTGGGCAGCCCCCACCGTCCCGCGCTGGAAAAAGCCCTGGGGACGCTGCTGTTTCAAAAGCTGGAGAACGAAAAAAAGCAGTTTTCCGAGGCCATCGTCCCCCAGCTCCAGGAGGAAAACCGCCTGAGCACGGCCTACGACAAGCTCCTGGGCTCCGCGGAGCTGCAGTTCGACGGCAAAACCCTGAACCTGTCCCAGATGCAGCCCTACCGCACCAGCCCGGACCGGGACACCCGGCGCGCCGCCAGCGCGGCCTACTTCGGCTGGTTCTCCGAACGCCGGGAGACGCTGGACAAGCTATTCGACGACCTGGTGCGGGTGCGCCATGAAATGGCGCAAAAACTCGGTTATAAAAACTACGTGGCGCTGGGCTACCTGCGCATGCAGCGCTTCGACTACGACGCCGCCATGGTGCGGGTGTACCGGGACGAGGTCAAGCGCCACCTGGTGCCGCTGGTGACCCAAATCAACGAGCGGCAGCGCCGCCGCCTGGGGCTTTCCGCCATGAAATACTACGACGTGGACTTCCTCTTCCCCGGGGGCAATCCCAAGCCCGTGGGCACGCCGGAGGAGCTGGTGGCCAAGGCCGGGGCCATGTACCACGCCCTGTCGCCGGAGACGGGGGAGTTTTTCGACTACATGCGCCAAAACAACCTCATGGACCTGGTGGCCAAGCCCGGCAAGACCACCGGCGGCTACTGCACCGCCTTCCCCAGTTACCGGGCCCCCTTCATCTTTTCCAATTTCAACGGCACCAAGGACGACGTGGACGTGCTGACCCACGAGGCCGGCCACGCGCTGCAAAGCTACCTGTCCATGCGGGAGATCGACATCCCCGCCTATTATAACCCCACCTACGAGTCCTGCGAGATCCATTCCATGTCCATGGAACTGCTCACCGCCCGGTTCATGGAGCCCTTCTTCGGCCCGGACACGGAAAAATTCCGCTATATGCAGCTCGTGGACATCCTGCGCTTCATCCCCTACGGCTGCCTGGTGGACGAGTTCCAGCACGCGGTGTACGAAAACCCCGACCTGGGCCCCGCGGGGCGCTTCGCCGCCTGGCGGGAGCTGGAGCGGCAGTACCTGCCGGACCTGGACTACGACGGCCTTGATTATCTGGAGCAGGGCGGCCGCTGGCAGCGCCAGTCCCACATCTATGTGCGCCCCTTCTACTATATCGACTACACCCTGGCGCAGATCTGCGCCATCCAGTTCTACCTGCGCTTCGAAAAGAACGACCCCGACGCGTGGCGGGATTATGTCAACCTCTGCCGCGCCGGCGGGAAGTTCACCTTCCTGAAACTGGTGGAGCTGGCCGGGCTTGCGTCCCCCTTCGTCCCCGGCGTGTTGCCCGAAGCCGTGGCCGCCCTGCGGGAGAAGCTGGAAGCTGTGGACGACAGCAAATTCTGATTTTTGATCCTACCTCCCCCCTGGGGGAGGTGCCGCCACAGGCGGCGGAAGGGGCCGCCCCTTCCTTGTTCTTCGTCCCCTTGTTCTTCGTCCCCTTGTTCTTTTCCTCCCTTGTGCTTTTCCCCCCTCTGTCCTCGCCGGACGGGCCTTCTTGTTGCTCATGCAAAAAGAAGCAAAAAGCATGCCAGCGGGATACCCTCTGGACTCCAGGGGAAACGGCCTGCGGGCCGTTTTAATACGGGGGTTAAGGACAAGCAGTGAGCGCTTCGGACGAATAGACTGTGATATTGGATAGGGATATTACTTTCGGTACGGCTAGTACCCAATATAAGGTTGCAATGGGCAGTGGCGGTTACTCCCAGTGGTATTACTTAATCCTAGCCCCTCTCAAAAGGGAAGCCTAAAAACCAATCACTCCAACCTCTGCGTGTGATGTTTCGACGAACTGGTTTGTACATCCGGTAACGACGGTGGAAAAGA
>JARKQO010000139.1 GCA_029974855.1 Eubacteriales bacterium | reverse complement strand
TGCCCAGATGAAGGAATCCTTGCGCCGCCTGCTGGCGCTGACGCCCCGGAGGATCGCCTACCCGGGCCACGGGGGCAGCACCTTGGCGGGCCGGGACCAGGAGGAGCTATGAGCGGCGGTCCCGTGTCCGTGGCGCTGTATACGCCTTTGCCCGGCTTTGCCAACGAGCTTTGGGATGTGCTGAAGCTGTTTTTAAATGTGGAGGGGTTTTCGGTGATTCCCCAACAGGAGGGGACCTCCCCGGAGGCCACGGCCCCCCGGGGGGAGCCCCTGGTCCACACCTTTTGGAGCAACGAGGCCGGGACAAGCTGGCAATGCGCCTTCACCTTCCGGGGCCGCACCGGCAGCCGCGCCATGCCCATACCGCCGGATTTGGAGGAGGACCGCCGGGCCTTGGTCCACAAGCGCTTGCAAAAGCGCCTGTGCAAGCTGACACTGTACGATTTGCTGAAGGACCTTACCGGGCACCATCCCCCCTGGGGCTCCCTCACGGGCATCCGGCCCACCCGGCTGGTGTACGAGAACCTGGCCCGTGGCATGGGCCTGGAGGAGGCAGCCACGGCCTTGGTCCGGGATTTTGACCTGCTGCCGGAGAAGGCCGCGCTGCTGGGCCGCATTGTGGCGGTGCAGCAAGCCTTGCCCTTGCCCAGGACGGAGGAAGCGGACGTATACGTGTCCATTCCCTTTTGCCGCACCCGCTGCGCCTATTGCTCCTTCCCCGGGGAGGCTTTGGGGAAGGGCTCCGGGCCCCAGGCCTATTTGGAGGCCCTGTTTGGGGAGATGGAGGCCTCCGCCCGGATGATGGAGGAGGCGGGGCTCCGCCTGCGGGCCCTGTACCTGGGGGGAGGCACCCCCACCGCCCTTTGCGAGGCGGACTTTGAACGCCTGGTGGACCAGATTCTTCGCTGCTTTCCTGGCCCTGTGGAGTGCACCGTGGAGGCGGGCAGGCCTGATACCATTACCCAAGGCAAGCTGGAAACCTTGCGCAGGTATGGAGTGGACCGGATCAGCGTGAACCCCCAGACCATGAACGACGTTACGTTGCGCCGCATCGGCCGGGACCATACCGCCGCCCAGACCCGGGAGGCCTTTGCTTTGGCCCGGGAGATGGGCTTTGGCAACATCAACATGGACGTGATCGCCGGGCTGCCGGGGGAAGGGGAAGGGGACTTCGCTCATACCTTGAAGGAAATCGCCCGGCTACACCCGGACAGCCTTACGGTGCACACCTTGGCCATCAAGCGTTCCAGCCGTTTGAACCTGGAGGGGGCCGCGCTGCCCCAGGCCCAGGTGGCCGCCCGGATGGTGGCTTTGGGGGAGGAAGCGGCCCAGGGCCTGAGCATGGAGCCCTACTACCTGTACCGGCAGAAGTACATGGCCGGGCAGCAGCAGAACGTGGGCTACGCCAAGGCGGGCAAGGCCTGTTTGTACAACGTGGACATCATGGAGGAGAATACCTCCATCGTGGCCCTGGGGGCCGGGGCCATCAGCAAGCGGGTGTTTCCGGACCGGGAGCTGCGCATTGAGCGGGCCCCCAACGTCAGCAACGTGGCGGAGTATGTGCGCCGGGCGGAGGAAATGATGGACAGGAAGCGGGTATTGTTTGGGGGATAAGGGTACTCAACAGTGCCCCATCTCCAATGATGAAAAAGGTGGGATTCCAAAGGGATGTATCCCTTTGGTAGGGTCCAGGGACGAAGTCCCTGGTGGGGGTCCAGGGGGCGAAGCCCCCGGAAGGAGGCATCATGGACAATCGGGTTTTGGTGGCGCTGGACCAGGGAACCACCAGCTCACGGGCCATCGTGTTCGACGGAAGCGGGCAGACCTTGGCCTCCCACGCCGTGGAGTTCAAGCAGCACTATCCCCAGCCCGGCTGGGTGGAGCATGACCCGGAGGACATCCTCTCCAGCCAGCTTGCCGCCTTGCAGACCGCCGTGAAGCTCAGCGGCGTGAGCACCGCGGATATCGCCGCCATCGGCATCACCAACCAGCGGGAAACCACGCTGCTGTGGGAAAAGGACACGGGCCGCTGCGTCCATCCCGCCATCGTGTGGCAATGCCGCCGCACGGCCCCTTTGGTGCAAAGGCTGAAGGACCAGGGCCATGGGGATGTAATCCATCAGAGGACGGGCCTGGTGCCGGACGCCTATTTCAGCGGCACCAAGCTCTAGTACCTGCTGGACTTGCCGGACATGCGCCAGCGTGCGCGGCAGGGGGAGCTGCGCTTTGGCACTGTGGATAGCTTTTTGGCCTGGCATTTGGTGGAGGGCCGCCCCCT
>JARKQO010000137.1 GCA_029974855.1 Eubacteriales bacterium | reverse complement strand
CGTATTGCTACTTAAGTGTCCCCGCTCGACTTGCATGTGTTAGGCACGCCGCCAGCGTTCGTCCTGAGCCAGAATCAAACTCTTATGTTTAACTCTGATCGCTCTTGATTTACCGCGAAGCTTCCGCGCTTCCCCTCCCCGGAGAATCTCTCCTCCGGCTCGGCTTCCCGCTTCCCCTCCGCTCAAGCACGATTCACTCAAAATCATTGACTGTCGTTCTTTTTGCGTCTCTTCCTATATCGTTTTCAAGGTTCGTCGCTCTCAGGTGAGCTTGACTATCATATCACGCAACCGGCACCCTGTCAACCGGGTTTTTCATCAATTTTCGATTTTCCTATACGGGAAAGTTCTGGACAGGAATACCAAGGGGAAAAGCCTGTGGTACAATCAACATGGGAGGGCCGCCAGGGCCTTGGCCGGAATAGACGTCGTTTCAATATACGGTATGCATAGGGGGTGTGATCTTGAATCGAAAGATAGGGATGTATGGCTCACTTCTCAACCTCTGCTCCGTGGCGCTGTTTGCGCTGTCCATGCTCATGGGCTCCCCGTTTGGAAGCTACCTGACGTCCATGTTCATTGCCTTCAGCTTTGTGCCCATGGTCTGCGCCTTTGCGTCCTACGGGCCACCGGAGGGCAAGGCAGCCGGATATGCCGCCATGGCCTTTGGGGCGGGGTATGCCGTCATCATTTTGCTGGTTTATTTCGCCCAGGTGACGGCGGTGCGGTTGAATGAGTTGACGGAGCAGGCCTCGCAGATTCTGGACTATACGAAATTCGGCCTGTTCTTCAGCTATGATTTGCTGGGGTATGGCTTCATGGCCCTCTCCACCTTCTTCGCGGGGCTGACCCTCCGCCCGGCCACAAAGGGCGAGGGATGGCTGAAAGGGCTGCTGATGGTCCATGGGGTGTTTTTTATAAGCTGTTTGCTCCTGCCGATGCTGGGCCTTTTCAGCCCGGAAATGCAAGGGGCCGATTGGATCGGAGTTCTGGTGCTGGAGATTTGGTGCGCGTACTTTATCCCGGTGGCAGCGTTGTCCTTTGGGTTTTTCAAAAAGAAGGCGGGCTGACAAACCGAAGCTTGTCCACCCGCCCGGGTTCTGCCCGAGGTTAGTTATTCTTTTTTAATGAAGCGTTTGCTTTTTGACCGGGTGAAACGCGGCCAAAAAGCGGGCTCAGGGCGCCGCCCTGGCCTCTGTCAGCAACTCCGCCAAAGAGAAGGGATAGGTGAGAATCCCCTCCACCTCTCCGGCCACGGTTCCGGCCTGAAGGAAAAACACCAGGTTTTCCTCCCCGTCCAGGTAAAAATCCGTCTCCGGGTTGAACTGGGCCTGGAACTGCTCCTGGCTCAGGCCCTCGATAAAGTCCTTCTGGCGGCTGGCGCTCTGCTGCTGAATGATCTGCCAGATGAGCTGATACACCAGCTGGCTGGCGTAGCTGGCCCCGGGCTCCAGCTCCTCCTGCTGCTGCTCCAGCCCCATCACCTGGGACAGGGACAGCACATGCCCGGCGTACACCCCGTCCCGGGCGAATACGTTGGCCTGGAGGCTTTCGCTTTCCCCATAGCCCGCGAATTGCCTGTGGGAGAGGGTCACGCTGAGGTAGCGGTCCGTATTGGCGGTGATCTGGTACTCCTGCTGGGTGGAATAGGGGGGAGCGCCGGGCTCCCGCAGGGCCAGCAGCTCCTGGATGTCTTGGGGCAGCAGGCTTTCCATGTCCTGGGCCAGCCCCTGGTAATAGGCGTTGATGGCCTGGTCCGCCGGGGTGAGGGCCGCAAACTGGGGATAGGCGTAGGCAAGAATATATTCCGCTGCCCCGGGAGCCGCCCCCCGGGGATAGGACCATTCCCCGGTCAGGGGCTCTGCCAGCTCCAGCCCCTGGGCCAAGGCCCCCCAGGGCAACAGCGCGCAAACCAGCAAGGCCAGCAGGCCCCGCCACCCTTTCCGTTTCATGTTCAACCCTCCCGTGCCTTATCCAACGGAGATCTCGTTCACCATGAAGGTGTGCTCCAGATAGGTGTTATACATGCTGAACTCATTGCTCAGCTCGGAGCGGTAGGACAGCTCCGCCTGGTAGATATACTTGTCGGTGACGATATACACGTCAAAGACGGTGAAGCCCTCGCCGGTGGTGTAGCTCACCGCGCCATAGCCGATCTCCTCGTTCACCTGGGCCTGGGAGCCGGGGATGCCGTTGGCGATGACCTCTACATAATCCCCCAAATTGGACTGGTTCACATTGGCCACCCGCTTGGCGAAGAAGGAAGCCCTGCCGTCGGGCAGCGTGGCGGACACCCCCGCCTCGTCCTCCTCCAGCAGATCATCCGTGAATACGCTGGGGTATTGGAGGGAGAAGCCCAGGCTGGTGTTCACATATTCCACCAAAATGCTGTCAAAGTAGTCCTGGACCGCCGTTTCCATGTTCAGCTCCGTGCCCACGGAGAAGCCCGCGATCCGAAAGCCGTTCAGGGCCGTGCTGTCGCTTTGCAGCGTGAAAATGCCCCGCTCCAGCCATTGCACCTGGGGGTATTCCCCGTCCGTGAGCTGGGCCAGGGGCTTTTCGGCCCAATAGATCTCCCCCACCAGCTGGATGCTCCCGGTGTCCGCGGCGCTGTTCACCGTCACAGGCCGAAAGCCGATATAGCCGTTGGTCTCCTTGGGCTGGGCCACCCCTTCCAAGGGGGGAAGCTGGGCCGCGAACACCTTGCCCAAAAACTGGGCCTGCTGCTGGGGATCCGCCGCCACCTCCCGGGTGAGGCCCAAAGAGGGGTCCGCCTGCTCCCACAGGCTCATCAGCGCGGCAACAAACCCGGGGCTCAGGGTGCCCTCCGAACCGGGAATGCCCTCCGGCGTTTCGGCCTGTTGGCCCACCACGGCGCAGGCTACCAAATCCATCAAAGGCTGAACCGCCTCAAAATCCGACGGGGAAGCGCCTTGGGCCAGCGCCCCCGGCAGGCCTCCCATCAGCAGGCATCCCGCAACCAGAACGGCCAACGTCTTGTGAAACGCGCGACTCTTCATCCTATTTTCCTCCTATGCAACGGACGGGTTTCGTCCTTCCTCCGGTTCGTGTCCCCTATAACAACGGCAAAGATGCCCGTTTTCATCCATTGGCGCCAATATATTCCGCCGCGGAAATGGCCGCGATGTTGCCCTCCCCCACGGCCTTGGCGATCTGCAAGGGCTTGCCCGTGCAGTCCCCGGCGGCGAAAACCCCCGGCACATTGGTGCCCATGGAGCGGTCCACCTGGATGAAGCCCTCCCGGGTCTCCAGCCCCGCCAAAAGCAAGCCTAAGGGCATGGCCTCCCGGAAGATAAAGATGCCGTCATAGCGGCGCTCCCCCTTGTCGGTCTGAAGCGCCAGCTCCGCCTCTTCCCTGCGCAGGGCCTGGGGCCTTTCCTCCACCAGGCTCATCCCCCCGGGCAGCTCCCCGGGCTGATGCTTTTTCAAGGGATAATAGTCCACCTGCCGGGCCACCGAGGCCAAAAACCTGGCCTCCTCAAACCCTTGCAAGGACGCGGACAGCGCCGCCACCCGCTTGTCCCGGTAGAACATGCCGTCGCAGGTGGCGCAGTAGCTGACCCCCTGGCCCACCAGGGCCTCCTCCCCGGGCAGCATCTTGGGCCGGGCCGCTCCCATGGCCAGCACCACGGCTTTGCACTCCACCACGTCGTTTTCCACCAGGAGCATGAAGCTCTTTTCCCCATTGGGCAGGATCTGCCGGGCCAGGCCCTCCCGGCGCTCCACCCCCATGTCCACGGCCTGCTGGGCAAAGCTGTCCAGCAGCGCCCGGCCCGACACCTGGGGCATGCCGGGGTAATTGTCGATCCGCTCGGTCTTTTCCAGCCAGCCGCCGCTGCCCGCCGGAGCCACCACCATGACGCTGAGCCCCCGCATCCTGGCGGTGATGGCGCAGGACCAGCCTGCGGGCCCGCTTCCTATAATGGCCATATCAACCATCAGCCGTCCTCCTTCTTTTGAGAGGCAAGTTCTTTGCGTGCGCTTGTACGGGCTTAGTGTATCAAAAAAACGGCTTAATTTCAACCTTCACCGCAGCAAAGTAACACCTTGGACGGCAAAGGGCGGGGGCCGGGGCAACGCTTATGTTGCCACGGCCCCCTGGCCCCCTTGTCCCAGGGCAATGCCCCGGGCTATTCCCCCATTCCGCTGAAGCTGCCCCTGGACTGGGTGGGCTGAAAGACCCGCAGCTCCCCGTGGCCTTCCTCCTTCATGGCCGCCAGGCGGCTAACGCTGACCTCGTAGGCCACCTTGGTGATGGCCGTGCCATCGGGCTGCTGCTTCTGGTAGGTCCGGCTCTGAAAGCGGCCGATGAGCTGCACCTTGTCCCCCACCCGCAGGTTGGCGGCGTACCGGGCGGTTCTGCCCCAGGTGATGCAAGGAATGTAATCGCTCTTGCCATAGGAGCGGTTCACCGCCAGCATCAGATCGGCGATCTCCCGGCCAAAGGGGGTGGTGCGGTAGGAGGCGGGCTTGCACAGGGCCCCGGTAAGCTGCACCTGGTTGGGATTCTCCTCCTCCACGCAGGGCAGCAGCCGCTGGGCGAAGGCCGTAATCAGCAGCTTGCCCGCCCCCTCCACCACCTTGTTGTAGCTTCGCAGCTGCCCCTCCAAAGCCAGAAGGGTGCCCGCGGTGATGGGGGCGTCCAGCAGGAGCCGCTCGCTCAAGGTGATGGGCAACTGATCCTCCGCCCCGGAGAGCCTGGGCACGGACAAGGTGGTTACATAGAACTGTTCCCCGAACAGCTCATGCCCAAACTGTAGGTTTTGGGATACGCGGCCTTGAAGTCGGATGGTATTTCCCGTTTCTTCCATGTCTTTCACCTCATTGCTTTGGACTGACAGCCTCCGCGGGATGCTGCTTGCCCTGTACATCAATCGTCGTCTCGCCCTTTAGTAACAGCTCGCTGACGGGGATGATCCGGTAGCCCAGCCCCTGGTAATGCTTCAGCACCGTGGGCAGCGCGTTCACGATATCCTGGCTGTCATTGTGGAACAGCACGATATCGCCATTTTCCACCCGGTGGGTGCATTGCTTGACGATGTCTGCGGTGCCCCGGTCCTTCCAGTCCAGGCTATCGATGCTCCACTGGACCACCTCATAGCCCTCCGCCCGAGCCACGGTGATCACCCGGTCGTTATACTCCCCATAGGGCGGGCGAAACAAGGTGGGTCGTGTCCCGGTTATTGTTTCCACATTATCGCTCATCATACGCAGCTCATCCCGGATGCCTTGCTCGCTTAAGGAGTTCATATGGGCATGGGTCTGGGAATGATTGCCGATTTCATGGCCCCTGGCCACGATTTCCCGCACCAGCTCCGGGTATTTGGTGGCCCAATTTCCCACCAAAAAGAAGGTGGTTTTCACCTGGTGGGCATCCAGGATGTCCAGGATATCCCCGGTTTTATCCATGCCCCAGGCCGCGTCAAAGCTGATGGAGAGCGCCTTGTCTGTCCTGTGCACGCTATACACGGGCAATTCCCTGCGCCTGGCCAGCACGGTGGTGGCGGGCTCGTTCAGCCCGCTGGCATATAGGGCGCACAGCATCACCAAACATAAAATCCACCCGAACTGCGCCGCCGAGCGCTGCCGGCTGCCCACCGTGAAAGCGCTTTTCCAGGCCGCCCCGAAGGCCGCCATTTTGCGGGACAGCGTTTTGGGAAGGGGTTCCGCCACGCGCCCGGAGGCGGCCGGCCGGCTTGGCGGCGATTCGCTCAGCGTTCCTCGCGCCCTGAGCCTGAGGGGTTTGTTGCTCATGGCCATGGTCACCATCCTTTGCATTGTTCTTATGCGCGGAGGATGGGAACTATGCTCCAGGCCCGTCCAATCGGGGAAAGGGGAAAGGAAGCGACAAAAAAAGTCCCCCCGGGAGGGGGGGAGGGGTAATTGGGATGGGGGGTGAGGCGCGAGGAGCGGCTTGGTCTGGTACTGGTGCTTGATAGCTCGTCCAGCATCGGCACCCCGCCCATGGCCGTAAAGGGCGTTCTCTGCCAGAGAAGCCTGATTTCCCTATACCCCAGGCGGGGGCCCCATTTCTGGCAGTGAATGCCACGATATGATTCTGCTTATCTTACAGCGCCGCCAGCATGCCCAGCATCCACAGGTACATGCAGGTTTTGGGCAGCATCAGCATGCCCAGCTTGGGGTTTTTCCCCGCCCATAGGGCCACGGGCAGGTAGAAGGCAAAGCTCAGGAGCCCGGCCAGCCACATCCAGGTTAGGGCCGAAACCGCCTGCCTGTGAAGGAAAAACAGCCCCACCGCCTGGATCCCCAGAAGAAAGAAGGGGATGTTCCGCAGCAGGGCCCACCGGAGGGGCGGGTTCGCTTCGTACCACCCGTTTTGTGGGAATAGGCACAGGATGATCCGCACAGCCGCCAGGCCCCAGGCCAGGACCGTCCAGCCCTGAGGTACCGCGGGAAATAGCAGCGTTCCCAGGTGCCAAAGCAACACGTAGAATACGGTCATGGTGATGGAGGTGACGAGCTTCCCAAAGCCCAAAGCTTTGTGAAAGCGGGGGGTATCCCCGGTAAGGATAGCCCCGATCCGGGGCAGCAGATGGAAGGCGTCCCCCGCCGCCAGCAACAAAGCCATGGCCCCGGCCATGGCGTACGCGCCGGGCCTGCCCTTGGAGAGAATGCCAATGCCGATCCCCAAAGCCGCCAGCAGATAGGCCACGTCAAAGACGGCCTCCCCATAGCCGAACACCCGCCGGCTGCTCTTTGGGCCCGGTTCCATGGGGCCGGTTTTGAGATTGCCTTGCTGTTCCATGTCCAACGCCTTCCTTCCTTGATTTCAGGGGCCAAAGCTCCAGGAGCCAACGGCCTGCCGGGCATTAGGCCCTTTCCTGGGAAGCCTTGCTCTTTTCCCTCGCCTCCGGGGACCTCCGCTTGGGGTTCCTGGGGAACCAGCCCTTCTCCACCCGCTCGGCCTGGTGCTTCAGCTCCAAAATGGACCAGAGCATGGAAAAACCCACAATAGCCAAAGTGGCGGAGGCCACGCCATTGGCCACAAACAGGGAGGCTGCGCAAAATGCCAACCCTCCTGCCAGAAACAAGGGCCAAATCTTCTGGGTAAAATAATACTCGCCTTTGATGACGATGGGATGAAAAATGCCGATCACCAAAAAGCTGATGGCTCCGATGAGAATACCCGACCAATGCATGAGGGTTCCTCCTATCCATAATAATAGGACTCATTACTGATAATCTATCAAATTATGATCATTCTGTCAACCTTTTATAGGGCCGCCAGCCTCATCGGCCGCCACCTTCAGGACCAATCCTTGCTGGACATCGGCCGGGAGCAGTTGTACTGGGTCAGCGGCAAAAACCCCTTCAGCCAGTCCCTGATCTACGGGGAGGGCAGCAACTACGCCCAGCAGTATACCGCTTTGGCCGGGGAGATGGTGGGGGAAATGCCTGTGGGGGTGCAAACCCGGGCCAACGAGGACCGGCCCTATTGGCCCATGGCCAACAACGCCACCTACAAGGAGGTGTGGGGCTCCGTAGCCACCCGCTGGCTGGGGGTGCTGGCGGACCTTTATTAGGCGGGCTTCCGCCCTCTCGCCGCACAGGGAAAACCGCCTCTTTTTTTCTCCTCCCTTGCTTTTGATAAGCGCCTCCCAGAAAAACTTTCCATCGCTGTTGACAAGTATCCACAAACAGGATACAATGCCCATAGAAATACTTGTTTTTTTGTGGCTTGTTTACGATGTGTCCGGGCACATTTTCCAGGGTTGTATCTTTTTTCCTCCCTTTGGCTGGGCAGTTGGGTATCCGGGCCGGTACTAAAAAAACCGACCTAGAAATAAAAAAGGAGTGTGTCCCATATGAAAAAGGTACTCGCGGTTGTTTTGGCCCTCGTTCTGACCTTGTCCCTGGCTGGTGTGGCAATGGCGGAGGGCAAGGTGGGCGTGGCGATGCCCACCCAGAGCCTCCAACGTTGGAACCAGGACGGCGACTACATGAAGTCCAAGCTGGAAGCCGCCGGCTACGAGGTAGACCTCCAGTACGCCAACAATGAAGTGGCCACCCAGGTTTCCCAGCTGGAGAACATGATCCTCAACGGCGCTCAGGTGCTGGTGGTTGCCTCCATCGACGGCAGCGCCCTGGACACCGTGCTGGCCACCGCCAAGGAAGCCGGCATCCCCGTCATCGCCTATGACCGTCTGCTGACCGACACCAAGAACGTGGACTACTATACCACCTTTGACAACTACAAGGTGGGCCAGATCCAGGGCCAGTATGTCATCGACCGGTTCGACCTGAGCAACGAAGCCGTCACCGGCCCCTTCACCATCGAGTTCACCGCCGGCTCCCCCGATGACAACAACGCCGGCCTGTTCTTCGCTGGCGCCTTCGACCTCCTCAAGCCCTACCTGGACAGCGGCAAGCTGGTGTGCGTCAGCGGCCAGCTGGATTTCCAGACCGTGGCCACCCCCGCCTGGAAGAGCGAGACTTCCCAGGCCCGTATGGACAACATCCTCAGCGCCTACTATCCCGACGCGCTGACCGGCGGCCAGACCCTGGACATCTGCCTGTGCTCCAATGACTCTACCGCTTTGGGCGTCACCAACAGCCTGGTGGCCGCCGGCTTCACCAAGGACAACATCCCCGTGATCACCGGCCAGGACTGCGACGTTGCCAACACCAAGAACATGATCGCCGGCCTCCAGGCCATGTCCGTGTTCAAGGATACCCGTACCCTGGCGGAGCAGACTGTGGCCATGGTGTCCGACCTGATGTCCGGCAAGGCCCCCGAGGTCAACGCCGAGTATGACAACAAGGTCATGAAGGTGCCCAGCTTCAACTGCACCCCCGTGTTCGCGGATGTTTCCAACTATGAGGCTCTGCTGCTGGAAACCGGCTACTACACCGCCGACCAGCTGGCCAACTGATTCCCAGGAGCTCCTAGATAACAATCGACGACAGGAGACGGACGAATCCTTCGTCCGTCTCCTTTGATCGAACCGGGAGGAAGGTCGCTTGGGCAACACGATCCTGAAAATGCAGAATATCACCAAGGTCTTCCCCGGCGTGAAGGCGCTGGACCAAGTCAATATCGAGGTTGAAGAAGGCGAGATCCACGCCATCTGCGGCGAGAACGGCGCGGGCAAATCCACGCTGATGAACGTCCTCAGCGGCATCTATCCCTATGGCACCTACGAGGGCGACGTCATTTACCAGGGGAAGGAGTGCCGCTTCCACAACATCAAGGACAGCGAGCGGGAAGGAATCGTCATCATCCACCAGGAATTGGCTTTGGTGCCCTACCTGAGCATCGCGGAAAACATGTTTCTGGGCAACGAGCGGGCCGCCGCCGGCGTGGTCAACTGGGACATGACCTACCAGAAGGCCGCCGAATACATGGCCATGGTGGGCCTGCGGGAAAACCCCCGCGCCCTCATCAAGGACATCGGCATGGGCAAGCAGCAGCTGGTGGAAATCGCCAAGGCCCTGGCCAAGGACGTAAAATTGCTGATTCTGGACGAGCCGACTTCGTCGCTCAACGAGAGCGACGCCAAGAACCTGCTCGACCTTTTGTTGCGCTTCAAGCGCGAGCGGGGCATCACCAGCATCCTGATCTCCCATAAGCTCAACGAGCTGGCCTACTGCGCCGACAAGATCACCGTCATCCGGGACGGCCACTCCATCGAAACCTTGGTCCAGGGCCAGGACGAAATCACCGAGGCCCGGATCATCAAGGGCATGGTGGGCCGGGAGATGACCCACCGGTTCCCACCCCGGGAGCACCACATCGGCGACGTGGCCCTGGAGGTCAAAAACTGGACCGTCTACCATCCCCTGTACGCGGACCGCAAGGTGGTGGATAACGTGTCCCTGACCCTCCACCGGGGCGAGGTGGTGGGCGTGGCCGGGCTGATCGGCGCGGGCCGCACGGAGCTGGCCATGTCCATCTTCGGCAGGGCCTACGGCATCCACATCACCGGGGAGCTGTACAAGGACGGCCAGCCTCTGGCCTTGCACACCATCCCCCAGGCCATCGACGCGGGCCTGGCCTACATGACCGAGGACCGCAAGAGCAACGGCCTCATCATCGCGGACAGCATCAAGCACAACTTCACCTTGGCCCGGCCCCAGTTCATCAGCAAGCGGGGGGTGCTGGACAAGGACCTGGAGACCCATAAAGCCAAGGACCTGCGCCATAAGCTGGGGGTCAAAACCCCCACGGTGGAGCAGCAGGTGGCCAACCTCTCCGGCGGCAACCAGCAGAAGGTGCTGGTGGGCAAGTGGATCTTCGCGGAGCCGGACGTGCTGCTGCTGGACGAACCCACCCGGGGCGTGGACGTGGGCGCCAAGTACGAAATCTACCAAATCATCAACGATCTGGTGGCCCAGGGCAAGGCCGTGCTGCTGATCTCCTCCGAGCTGCCTGAGATTCTGGGCATGTGCGACCGCATCTACGTGATGAACGAGGGCCGCGTCATCGCCCAGGTCAGCGCCCAGGAGGCTTCCCAGGAGAGCATCATGGGCTACATCATGCAAGACAGCAAGAAGGAGATCGGCGCATGAACAACGTCAAGAGCAGGTTAAAGGGGAACCTCAAGCAATACAGCATGCTGATTGCCTTGGTGGTCATCATCATCTTCTTCAACATCCTCACCAGCGGGCGGCTGCTGCGGCCCATGAACGTCTCCAACATCGTGTTCCAGAACGCCTACGTGGTGATCCTGGCCGTGGGCATGCTGCTGTGCATCCTCACCGGCGGCAACATCGATTTGGCCGTGGGCTCCGTGGTGGCCTTCGTCAGCGCCTGCGCCGGGCAGATGATCATCGTCTGGCACTGGAACGTGTACCTGTCCATGGTGCTGTGCCTGGTCATCGGCATTGGGGTGGGGGCATGGCAGGGCTTTTGGATCGCCTATGTCCGTATTCCCGCCTTCATTGTCACCCTGTCGGGCCAGCTGGTGTTCCGGGGCCTGACGCTGCTCCTTTTGAACGGCATGACCCTGGCCCCCTTCCCGGAGACCTACCTGATGTTCTCCACCGGCTTCATCGCCAAGGAGGCAAAGATCGCCCTTTTGGGAATGAACGTGAACATCGTATGCCTGCTGGCTGGGGTGGCGGTGGCGCTGATCTTCTGCATCGCCCAGATCATCAACCACAGCTCCCGCAAGCGCAAGGGGTATGAAACCGACTCCGGGCTCCAGCTGGTCCTGAAGCTTGTGCTGATCTCCGTGGCGCTGGTGTGGTTCTTCACGCTGTTGGCACAGTACCAGGGTATTCCTTCCGTGCTGATCATTCTGGGCATTCTGCTGATCGTGTATACCTTCTTCACCACCAAGACCGTGGTGGGCCGCCACATCTATGCCCTGGGCGGCAATGAAAAGGCCGCCCGGCTCTCCGGCGTGAAAACCAACCATCTGATGTTCTTCGCCTATGTGAACATGGGCTTCCTGGCGGCTGTGGGCGGCCTGGTGTTCGCGGCCCGCCTCAACAGCGCCAGCCCCGTCACCGGCTCCGGCTTCGAGCTGGACGCCATCGGCGCATGCTTCATCGGCGGCGCCTCCGCCTACGGCGGCATCGGCACCGTCAGCGGCACCTTGATCGGCGCCCTCATCATGGGCATGCTCAACAACGGCATGTCCATCATGGGCATCAGCTCCAACCTCCAGCAGGTGGTGAAGGGCCTGGTGCTGCTGGGGGCCGTGGCCTTCGACGTCATCAGCAAGATGAACCTGGGCCTGTTCCGGCGCAGGAAGAAGGTGCTGTCCCTCAGCGATACCGGGGAAAGCGCCGGGGCGTAACGGGTAGGGGGGAGAACGGGGGGGACGTTGGGGTTCCACCCCAAACCCCGGCCAGGGATTTCATCCCTGGACCCACCTATGGGAAGGAATCTTTTTCCTTCCCTTTTTGTTTTTCTTATTGCGCCTGTATCTCCGCCTGAGTGGTGCCCAGCACCTGCCCGCCGGACATCAACTGGTACTCCTGGCCGCTCACCAAGCCCGGGACGCAGAACACCAACTCCCGGCAGGGGAAGCCCGGGGTGAAGGCCGCCAGGGTTTGGCCTCCTTGCCCAAGCTCCAAAGGGGTTCCCTCCGCCACAGGCACAGAAAAGCGGACGTAGGGCTGGCCGGTGGGCGTCCGCCCCGTGCCGCTGCCGCCGTAAATCAGCACGCCGCCGGAAACGGTGAAGGCCCCGTCGCAGTCCATGGCACCATTGTCCGGGGTGGACTGGATGAGGCAGAGGACCTGCCCTCCCAGCACCGTGAGGCTGCCGTTGGAATCCAGCCCGTCTCCCCCGGCCAGCACCTGAACGCTGCCCCCGGAGATCAAAATGGCGTTTTCCCCGGAGCCGTTCTTCCCCTCCCCGGAGGCGTTGATGCCGTCCTCTGCGGAGGTGATGTCCACCACGCCCCCTTGGATGGTGATACGGGCCGCTTCGATACCCTCGTGGGACCGGGTGATCCGCACTTCGCCTCCCTGGAGCAGGAAATCCCCGTCTGCGTGGATGGCATCGTCCCCGCTGTCCAAAGTGATGACTCCCCCGGCAATCTCCATGTGGCCTTTCGCGTGGAGGCTGTCGTCCGGGCTTTGAATGGTAAGGACGCCTCCCCGCACCGTCAGGTCCCCTCTGGCTTTCAGGCCCTTTTGGCTGTGGGAATCCCCCTGGCGGTTTACCCCGGAGGTGATGGTCACCACGCCCCCGGTCACGGTGAGGGCCCGGTCCGCCTGGACCCCGTCATAGCCGCAGGCGATGTCCACCACGCCCCCGCTCAGCAGCACCCAGCCCTTGTCCGCCTCCTGGTCATTATGGGTCTGGATGCCGTCATGCCGGCCCTTCAGGGTCAGGACGCCCCCGGCCACCGTCACGGAATCATTGCCCCGCAAGGCGCTGTCCGCTGCGTCCACCACGACCTGGCCTCCCAGAATCAACAGATTGTCCTTGGCGGTGATACCGTGTTGGAAAGCGGCGTTCACCCTCAGGGACCCGTCCCCGTTCAGGGTCAAATCGTTCTTGGCGAAAAAGGCCGCGTTGGGTTCCTTTTCCTCTGGGTCCTGGTAAGTGAACCGGTCCCCTCCGTCCGTGAGGGCGTTTTGGGTATCCGGGGCCAAGGTCACCACCAGCTTGCGGCATTGAGTGACGTACAGAGCCGCGCCGGTTTGGTTGGCAACGGTGACGCCCTTCAGCACCAGGCGCACCAAAGCGCCCTTGGGGGCGTCCACCAGAATCTGCCCGTTATCCAGGGTGCCGGAAAGCACGTACACCCCCGCCTGGGAAACGGTGAGAAGCTGGCCCTGGGCCATGGCCCCGGGGCCTTGGATATGGATGCCCTGGGGGTCCAAAGCAATGCGAGTGGCGGAATCGTTCCAGCGGGTTTCAGCGTCCTCCCCCTGGGAGGTCAGGGCCAAAGAGGCCCCGGCCTGGGCCTGGCTGCCTCCGGAGGCGGCGCAGCCCGCCAGCAGCAGCGTCAAAAGCAGCAGCGCCAGGGTTTGCCACCCTCGGGGAGCGGCATATGCGGGCCTTTTTTTCATTGGCTTTCATCCTTTCCTTGGGCCTGGAGGCCATTCCTATTGTAACACATCAGGGCCGCCTGCGTCAGGGACGGCATGTTTTTGTTCCGGCCCGGCCCGGCAGGCCCGGCCCGGCAGGCCTGGCCGCGGCAATCCCGGCCCTGCCTATCCCCTGCCCCGCTCCGCTTCCCCGTTGACACCTTCGCCCAGGTTTGGTAGCATAGGAAAGGGCATGGCCCCAACATATGGAAGGAATGGAGGCGCGGGCATGAGAACGCTATGGGTCCGGCTGCCGTCCGTAAGGGATGTGCAGCGCTTTGTGGGAACGCTGAGCCCCCTGCCCGGGGATTTTGAGCTGGTGTCCGGCCCCTTTACGTTGGACGCCCGGTCCCTGCTGGGGATTCTGGCCTTTGACCTTTCCAGGCCCCTTTGCCTGAACGTGTACGATGACCGCCCCGAAACACTGGCCGCGCTGGCCCCCTTTGAGGCGGAAAGGGAGGAAAAACCCCATGAGCAATGAACTGGTCACCTTGACCATCGGCAAGCAAAAGAACATCGCTTTGATCGCCCATGACGGAAAGAAGAAGGAGCTGCTGGAATGGTGCCAATGGAATAAAAAGCTTCTCCAGCGCCATTTCCTGTGCGGCACCGGCACCACCGCCACCATGATCACCGCCCGTACCGGTCTGCCCGTGCGGGCCTACAACAGCGGCCCCCTGGGAGGCGACCAGCAGATCGGCGCAAAAATCGTGGAGGGGACCATCGATTTTCTGGTATTCTTTTCCGATCCCCTCTGCGCCCAGCCCCACGACCCGGATGTGAAGGCCCTGCTGCGCATCGCCGGCGTGTACGACATCCCCATCGCCACCAACCGGGCCACCGCGGATTTCATCATCACCTCCCCCCTGATGGACCAGGAGTATGACCACGAGGTCATCAATTTCCGCCAGGCCGTTTTGGACCGGAGCGAGAGCCTGTAAGGAGCACAAAGCCCCTGCCGGTACTCCCGGGCAAGGGCTTTGAAGTGTGGGTCTGAATAGAGCTATTGAAGCAGGGACTGGACGTAGGCTTGCGTTTCCTCCTTGGAGCTGATGCTGTGGGTGTGGGCGATAATCGCCTGCTGCTGGGCCTTGGACAGGGAAGCGAACCGGTTCATGGCCGGCAGGTTTTGTGCCAAAGCCATCCCAAGGCCCATGGGAATGTCAGAACAATTTGCGAAATTTTGCATTCCATAACCTCTGCCTTAGTATGGGCGGGGA
>JARKQO010000097.1 GCA_029974855.1 Eubacteriales bacterium | reverse complement strand
AGCCCAGCTGGTCCATATGGCCAAACACCATCAGCCTGGGCAGCTCCCGGCCCCGGGTGCCCGCGACGCGGGCGATGACATTGCCCACCCGGTCCAGGCGCACCTCGTCGCACAGGGGGGTTAGCGCGTCCACCATCTTATAGGCCATTTCGCTTTCGTAGCCGCTGGGCGCGGGGGTCAGCATAAAGTCCCGCAATACATTCATGAGCTCCATGGAAGATTCCTCCTGTCTGGCCGGGGGAACGAGGTCCCCGGCGGGTAATAGGGCAATGGCGGGGATTCACGGGCCGTCCAGAAGCCTCCGGATGGCCCGGTGCATCTGGGCTGTGGATTCCACCACGGCGTCGGCGGCGTCCACCTCCCGGGGGAAGGCGGCGTTGCGGATGCCCACCACAGGTATCCCCGCCTCCCGGGCGGAAAGCACGTCCTCCAGCCTGTCCCCCACGAAAAGGGCCCGTTCCACCCCTAGCCGCCGCATCAGCTCGGGGATGGCGGCAGCCTTGGTGTACCCCTGCCGAAAGGGCCACACCGCGTCCAGCAACGGCGCGATCGCCAGGGCCTCCAGCATGGGGTAAAGGTAGCTCTCCGCCGCGTTGCTGCACACCGCCAGCCGGGCCCGGGGCCGGAGGGAGGCCAGCATGTCCAGCACCTGGGGGTCCGGGCGCGCAAACTGCCGGATATATTCCGGCACTTGCTCAAACACCAGCCGGGTGAACAGGGCGATCTCCCGGGGATCGCCGCTGCCCAGCATCAGCCGGGCGATATCCACAAAGGGCATGCCTACGCTGCGGTCCAGCTTGTCTCGGGTGGGAGGGGCCTTGCCCATCCGGCCCAGCACTTGCTCAAAGCACCAGGCGTTCAGCCGGGCCGTGCCGTAAAACAGCGTGCCGTCAAAGTCAAAGAGCACCGCCTGGCCCTGCGGGCGGCGGGTCAGGGCCTGCGCTCCGGGTCCCGCCACTGGATGGTCCGCCTCTCTCATCGCGCGCCAGCCTCCCTCACCACGGCCAGCACCCGAAGCATGATCTCCGGGTCGTCGGCCTTCTCCAGGTCGATGTCTCCGGCCCTGGCCCGGTCCAACAGCAGCGTGCCATAGCGGATAATATCCGGTTTCGCCGTTTCGTCTGCCTGTACCTTCCAGCGGTAGCAGAGGATTTTCACCAGAGCCACCAGATCCCCGTTGGACTGGCTCTCCTCAAAGGCTTCCCTCGCGGCGGCCCAATCCGCCCCGGAAAGATCGCCAATGTCGAAGGGGGCCTGGCTTTGCCGCAGGCTAGCCGCCAGCAAAGAGCCTGCCGCCAGCAGAACCAGCATCAGCCCAAAGGCCGCGCCCATGCGTGCCCCGGCGGTCCTCATGGAGCCTCCGGGGGGCGCCAGATTTCCGCCCCCTCTACCAGCTGGGCCCTGCGCTGGGCCAGGTAGGCCTCCTGCCGCTCCGCCAACAGCTGCTGGGACAGCGCTTCTTGCACCTGCTCCAGGGGCACCTGGCCGCAGGCCTCCAAGTTCCCAGCATAGTAGAGAACCGCATAACCGTTGGGAATCACATAGGCTGTGCTGATCTCCCCGGGGGTCACAAAGGCATTGGCCCTGCTGTAATAGGACTCCCCAAAGCGGGTGGAGGACGGGTGAAAGTAGTTGACCTTCCCCGAGGAACCGGGTTCCAGCTCCTCCAGCACGTCCCCAAAGGCGCGGCTGCCTTCCATGAGGGCCCCATACACCGCTTCCACCCGGTCCGCCAGCAGAAGGTACTGGTCCTTCTCCATGGCGTCGGCATCCCCCGGGCTGACGGCGCGGGTCTGCCGGATGAGCGCCATGGCCTCCGGGGGAAAGGTAAACTCCGCCTTTTGGATCAGCTTCAGGCTCCGGGGGCGGTACACCACCAGCTCTCCCTTCAGCAGGGCCGCCTCAAAGTCGTTTTCGCTCTCGTCAAAAAGAACCTTCTGCCGGGCGTATAGCTCCTGGTAGGCCTGCTGAAGCTCCTGGGGGTCAGGCTGGGGCATCTCCTGGCACAGGGCCTTTTCCAGCGCGCTGATCAAGGCGGCCTGCTGGGCGCTGGCGCGGTACTGGTCCCGGCTGGCTCCGGCGGTCTTCAGCAGCGCGTCCACTTGGGCGTCCAACTCCCCGCCTGTGAGGTTGGGATAGTAGGAAAGCACATAGCTTTCCACAGAGGCGATCATCCGGTGATATCGCTTTTGGGCGTCGGCCTGGGTCGCTCCGGTCAGGCTGATACCGCGCCGTTTCGCTTCATTCAACAAGGCCCGCTCCTGGATCAGCTGATCCAGCGCGGACCGGCGCGCCTCCCGCTCCTTTTGATCCCGCTCCTGCTGGGAGAGTTGGCCCTGGGCGTTCATCAGGCTGCTGGTGGCGGTGCGCAGCCGCAGCTCCGATTCCAGGATGGGGGCCCCGTCCACGGTAGCCACCGCCCCGTCCTCCCCGGCGCTTCCGGGGGCCGCGCTCAGCAGCAGAGCCATAAACAGAAAAAGCGCTGTGATCCTTTTCATAGTGCGTCCTTTGGAAAATCCCCGGAGGAGTCGCCTCCTCCGGGGGGATAGGTCTCCGCCTTTTTGCGTTATTCGGCGGCGTAGCGGCTGGCCACGGAGGCGATGTCGATGCCGTCCATGAAGGCTTCCACGTCGGAGTAGTCCAGGTCAGCCTTGATGAACTGGTTGGTGAAGATCTTGTCCATGGGCAGGGGCTCTTTGATCAGCCCGGAGACCAAAGCGGCGTCCATGTTCAGCTGCCAGGTGTCCTCCCAGTTGAAGCCGATGGCACTCAAAATCCGGGCCTCGGTCTCGGAGCCGGGCTTGCCGAACATCTGGTAGCAGCGGCCCTCCTGGATGTACTTGGCGGCCTTCCAGGTCACGTCGATGTGGGGGAACACGTCGGCCAT
>JARKQO010000083.1 GCA_029974855.1 Eubacteriales bacterium | reverse complement strand
ACCACCCGCTACGACGCCGCCCGGGCCATTCTGGAGGCGCTGTGCTTTGACCTGCGGGAGAACATCGAGGCGCTGCACGGGGCGGGCGTGAAGGTCCAGGCGCTGCGCTGCGTGGGCGGCGGCGCGAAGTCCCCCCTGGGTCTCCAAATGAAGGCCGATGTGACGGGCCTGACTGTCCACACCCTGAAGGTGCGGGAGGCGGCCTGCCTGGGGGCCGCGCTGCTGGCGGGGGTCGCCACCGGGACGTACAACAGCGTCCGGGAAGCGGCCTCCATCGTGCGGCTGGACGCCGCCTACGAGCCCCGGGCGGACCGGAAGGCTTCCTATGACGGACGGTACCCGCTCTACCGCAGGCTCTACGACGCCAACCGGGCGCTGATGGCGGAACTGTAGGCGGGGAGGCAGAATGGTTGCGGGGCGGACCCGCTATGCCCCGCTCCATGCCTGCGAAGGAAATCACTCAACGGCTACGAGCAGGATACCGCTTTGCAACTGAACCATACGTAAAGGGACGGACCTGAAAGAGGCTATGCCAAAGGGATCAACCGCAAGCCAAAGGAGAACTCCGTTTCCTGGAAGGCATACTTTTCCAAAAGCGCCGGGCCGCAGCTGTTGGAACCGATGCCGTTTTGCTTGAAATCCGCGCAGAGCACCGGACCGGGAGCTCTTTGCAGCTCGTAGTTGTGGGCCTTTTCCGTCAGCTCCTCCTGGGTATAGGGGGAAAGCTGGAAGGAAAAGTCCCCGTCGCTCGCGAGCCGAAGTCCAAAGCCGTCGTTCTGCGTCACTTCCGCCCAGGCGCAGCCGAAGTGGCTGCCGTTTTCCTGGGGTCTTAGGTAGTCCTGGTGGTTTTCGCTGGCCGTAGTCTCAAAGAGCCCCAAAAAGGAGGCCCGGCGCTTGTCCACATAGCTTTCATAGGGGCCAAAGCCAAAGCAGCGGGCGTTCTGCGCCTCCTTGGGCAATTGCAGCCGCAGGCCAAATCTGGGAAGAGGCGGCATGGCCCCGTCCTTTTCGCATTGGAAGAAGCAGTGGATGGCTCCGTCCGCGCCTACGGTATAGCGGGCTTCCACCCGCAGTATGGGCTGGAGGTACACCGGCGCCAGGCACTGGCGGCAGGTGATAATCCCCAGACCGTTTTGTGCTTCTCCGTCCGCTTCGTATGCCCTTTGGACGGCCCTGTCATAACCCGCCTGCCGCCAGTGGGCAACGATCCACCGGTCGTTGTCGGTAGGGGCGCGCCAGATATTCAGGGCCACGGGCGCGGTGACCAAAGGGCGGTTCCGGTATACCATCTGGTCAAAGGCCCCCAGTCGGACATCGAACCTGTAGCGAAAATCCGGCCCGGTGACGGTGATGTACCGGTGATCCCGCCGCACCTCCACAGCCCCAGGGATCATGGGGGCAAGGGCGCGTTTTTCCCTGCGAAGCACGATTTGGTCGCGGCCCAGGAATGTGCCTTCCGGTATGAGGGGATGCCCGGCCCTGGCCCGGTAGATGATATTCAAAAAGCAATCGCCTGTTTGCGGCTGTTCAAGGGCCAGGCGGAGGGCCTTTTCCTGCCGGGGCGGCAAAGAGAACGCGGGGATATCGCCTTTTTGCACGGTCCTGCCGTCTTGCGTCACCTCAAAGGAGACGGTCAGCACGTCCTTGGCGTCCACAAAGTCCAGTTTGCTGGCAAAGACCACCTCTCCCAGGTGGATATCCCCGGCCCGGGCCCGCACCGGGCGGATCACGTTTTGGTATTCCTTCAGCCCCGTATGGGGCCTGCGATCCGGGTACACCAGGCCGTCCACGCAGAAGTTGCCGTCGTGGGGGAACTCCCCGAAGTCTCCTCCGTACCAGTATTGCTTCTTTCCATCGGCAGTTTTGCCCATATACACGGCATGGTCGCACCATTCCCACACGAAGCCCCCGCACAGGCCGGGGTATCTTTCCATGGCCTCCTCATAATCCTCCGCGTCCCCGGGACCGTTGCCCATGGCATGGATGTACTCGCACAGCACAAAGGGCTTTTTCCCCTGTCCGCTGCTAAAATACTCCCTGATCTCCTCCAGGGAAGGATACATGCGGCTATGGACGTCCAGGGCGTCCTGGCTGGCGGGGTCGTCCTTGGGCTGGCCCGCCGCCCCCTCGTAATGGGTCAGGCGGGAAGGATCGTACCCCTTGACCCACCGGGCCGCCGCCTCGAAGTTGACGCCGTAGCCAGCCTCGTTGCCCAAGGACCAGAAGATCACGGCAGGACAGTTCTTGTCCCGGATCACGCAGCGCTGCACCCTGTCCAGGATGGCCCCGGCGAAGCGGGGGTCCCTGGCCAGCGCCCCGTGCTTGACGGCCCCATCCTCCTGCCCCAGCGTTTCAATGCAGCCGTGGGCCTCGATATCGGCTTCGGCGATCATGTAAAACCCGTACAGGCCGCAAAGCTGGGGAAACCAGGGCGCGTTGGGATAGTGGCTGGTGCGGATGGCGTTGATGTTGTGCCTTTTCATCAGCGTCAAATCTCGGACGGCATGCTCCCGGCTGATGACGCGGCCCGTCACCGGGTCGCTGTCATGGCGGTTGACGCCCTTGAACCGCACCCGCTTGCCGTTGAGCAAAATGATTCCGTCCCGAACCTCGATTTTCCGGATACCCACAGGGACCGCGATGGCTTCCCCGCCCCCTGACAGCAGCAGCGTATACAGCGCCGGCGTTTCCGCCGTCCACAGCGAAGCGTTGTTCAGCGCGAAGCCCGCGCCCCCTGTCCCCCGCTTCCGGGCCAGTTCCTTCCCGTCGGGGGCCAGCAGCGTGAAATCAAGGGGGAAGGGTTCCCCGGCATAGTCCAACGTCACATCAATGGAAGCGCCCCGGAAATCACCGCCCGGCACGGCATGAACCGTCACGTCCCACACATGGTTCAGGGGCCTCAGCAGAAGGGATACATCCCGGAAGATGCCCGACATGCGGAACTGATCCTGATCCTCCAGGTAGGTGCCGTCGCACCACTTCAACACGGCGACGGTCAGGGTGTTTTCCCCGGCGCGGGCGTAGGGGGTGATCTCAAACTCCGACGTGGAATGAGAAACCTGGCTGTAGCCCGCGAACTCACCGTTGACCCACAAATACAGGCAGGAGTCCACCCCCTCGAAGTTCAGGTAGCAGCGCATGGATGTATCCGCGAGGGAAAAGCGCCTGCGGTACACGCCGCAGGGGTTCTCCCTGGGCACATGGGGCGGGTCATAGGGAATGGGATACTTCCCGTTGGTGTATTGATAGCGGTCATACCCGTGGTTCTGCCATACCGAGGGAACCGCGATCGTCCTTTCCCCAAGGAGGAAGTCCGGGCGTCCGATGTCCTCCGGCACGTCCTCCACGCTTTCAAAATAGGCAAAGGCCCATTCGCCGCCCAGCAGGACGCGCCGGGCGTCCTCCCGCTCATGAAGAGCCTCTTCTTCTTTCGCGTAAGGCAGATAGTACGCCCGGGGAGGACATGTCCCAAGGTGTAGGGTGGAAGGATCCTCATAGTATTTTTTCAGCATGTGCTTCTGCCTTTCTATCGCCAATCACTCAGGCAAAGCATCCCAACTCCCTGCGCTGAAAGCCAAGGAAAACGGGGCTCCGCCGCCTTTCTTTATAACGCCATGTCAAACCAACGGATCTCGTTGCCCCCCAAAGTCAGCTCACAAGCTTCCCCGTCGCCCAGGTACAGGGTCGTGGCCTGGGGCATATCGGTGTTGTTGACCGCGCAGTATTTCCCGTTTTTCACATAGGCGTGTACTTCGATGTTCAGGTTGTCGCTGAACCAGCGCTTCAGGGAATCCTCCCCGCAGGCGCTCCACAAAATCGCCCGGTGCAGCAGGCGGTTGTTTTCGGGGCTGTAGGGAAGGCCGCTTATATAGACCGCTCGGCCCTTTCCATAGGAGCGGGCCGCCAGCTGCACCTCCTTGTCCCTTTCAACCAGCACGCTGGTCCCCTCCAGGGCGTAGATGCCCTTCTTGCCCTCCCCAAAGTCAATCTCCGCGCTGCATTCCCCGGTGATGAAATGGGGTTCCTGAGTCCAGTTGTACTTGTCATACCCCAAGGTGAAGCCCGTTTCCTTTTCCACGCCCAGCACATCGGCCAGCTGCAGATACCGTCCCTGCCGCTGGTGGCCGGTGGGCTCCCCTACGCCGATCAGCCCGCCGCCCCGGGCCACAAAGCCCCGCAGCCGCTCCGCCACCAGCGGGTTGTCCCAGTACTCGCCGCCGGTATGGGCGGTATCCCCGTCCCCCACGGTGAGGATGACGTCGATTTCCCGCAGCAGCGCCTCGTCATCCAGGATGTCGTCAAAGCTGATGAAGCGCACCTCAAAGGGCATGCCGGACAGGGCCTCGATGACCCCCGCGTAGCTGCAGTTCTGCTTCTGGTACAGGGCATGGTGCACCATATGGCAACCCCAGGCCCGCATTTTGCCCCAGCAGTTCAGCACTGCCACCCGCTTATGGCAGAAGGGCTCCATGCCGTGCACGTTGTCATACAGCATCCTGAACTCATCGGCCACCTGCCGCACATACTCCAGAAACTCCGGGAAGTCGCAGGCCAGCTTCAGGTAGCCGCCGTAGCCGATGCGGTCCAGGGGCTTGCGAAGCAGGGCGCGGCGCGCGGCCACCCAGTTTGCCTTGGCCTCCCCCACCGGGTCCCCGCCCTCATGAAAAGTGTCGGGGAAGAAGTAGGGCAAAAGCCGCCCCTCCGTATAGCGCACGCCCTGGATATCGCTGATCAGCCTGAGGGTGCTGCCGTTGCCCACGCTGCCCACCACCGCATCCAGGCCGATGGAGGCGAATTCCTCCATAAAGGGCTCCGTGCCGATCCAGTGATCCCCCAGGAACATCATGGCCTCCCGCTTTGCCTCATGGACGATGTCCACCATCTCCTTGGCGAGCTTGGCCACCTCCCGCCGCTGAAAGGCCATAAAATCAAGGAATTCCTTGCCGGGGACCCGGTACTGGCCGTTGTAGTAGCCCTCATCCACGATCATCTCGGGCCGGAAGGCATAGCCAATCTCCTTCTCAAACTGCCGGAGGATGTAGGGGGAAACGGAGGCACTGTAGCCGTACCAATCCACGTACTTTTCCCGGCCCAGCTCGTCAAACAA
>JARKQO010000070.1 GCA_029974855.1 Eubacteriales bacterium | reverse complement strand
CCTTCATAATAAAGAGGTATCCCCAGCAAAACCGGGGGATGCCTCTTTCCGTTTACCGGTGATAGGTACTCCGGGCCAGGTCGATCATTTGATTCGCAAACCGCCTCTCTTCTGGAGAAAGGGCTTCCTTGAGATCGTGGGTGCGGAGAGAATCACGAAGGAGCGTATCCGTGCCAACCCCCAGGGAATTGGCAATGGAAAGGAGGGTCTCCATGCTGGCCTTGCGGGTTCCCCGCTCCACATGGCCAATCAAAGAGGGGGATACATTCGCCTCCTCGGCCAGAGCTTGTTGAGAAAGCCGTTTGGCCTTACGCAGCTTGCGAATCTGTTGGCCTAAAGCAACGTAATCCATTCCTTCCTCCTTTCGACATGGCCCACTTATAAGCAATATACAACATATTAGCATTACCGTATGCTGTTTGCAAGGAGGGATTTTATGATTTCATATCAGCCCTTTTTTGAAACAGCGAAAGCAAAAGGCTTCTCGATATATGCGTTGATTCACAAGCATGGTATTGCGAATGGCACGTTGTACCGCATTCGCAAGGGAAAACCAATCACCACGGAGACCCTCAATCAGCTTTGCACCGTACTTGGATGCAGAGTGGAAGATGTGCTTGTGTTTGTACCGGACGATACAGAAAGGCTTTGAGGGGGCAAAAGGAGGCGTTTTCGCGTGTACGAAGATTTTCTCCCTGAGAGATTAGCCGCGCTGAGAACCGCAAAAGGCGTATCAGCGCGTGACATGAGTTTGACCCTGGGGCAAGCGGACAATTATATAAACGCCATTGAAAACAGAAAGTCACTGCCGTCTATGACCTCTTTTTTCTACATCTGCGAATACCTCGGCGTGACACCACAGGAGTTCTTTGATGAGGGGAGCGCATACCCGGTTCAGTTGAAAGCGTTGGTTGATGATCTGAAGAAGCTGGATCAAAAGACGCTGACCCACATTGCCGGCCTTGTCAAAGAGCTGAGCAGCAAAAGATAACGGGCGCCCATCAAGGTTGCTCCCATAAAAAAGGCGCTCCGCCGGTTGACGGAACGCCCTCTTTGTATGGAAAAACGGCCTACACCCCCGGCTGCGGCCTGGCGCTCTGGCCCATCATCATGGAGGGAGGCGGGGGCTGCACGCTGCCGGGCACCCGGCCCACATCGATGTTGTCCACCCGGACGTCCCGCAACTGGACGATGGGGTTGGGGGCGCTTTCCCAGCGGTAGTCCCGGCCGAACTGGTTGATATGGTCCTTGATCACCACATGGCTGGGAACCCAGGCCGCGTCCGGGTTCACCTTGCTTTGGTAGCGGAAGAAATCCGCGTCCTGGGCCAGCTTGTCCACGCTGGCGTAGCTTTCCCGGCAGGTGGTTTCCTGCACGGTGCCGCCCAGTATCTGCCGCACATACTCGATGTTGGAGCACAGGCAAATAGGCGGGGGGAAGTCTCCCTTGCCCACCACCTGCTGGTACACCTTTCCCTCCTCCTTTTGCAGCAGCTTGGCGGCGGCGGCCAGGTGGATGGTCTCCTGGTCGTACATCCATTGCCAAATCTGCTTGGTCTTGGGGCAGCTCTCCGTCTCCATGCAGGAGTAGTACAAATAGCACTCGATATATTGGTGCATCAGCAGGTTTTCCAGCCAGGTGCAGGCCGGGTCCATCAAACTGCCATAGTGGGTCACGTGCTGCTCCTCAATCATGCCGATCTCCTGGTACAGCTTGCGCCCCCGGTCGTCCTTGTAGGTTCCGCAGACGTTCATGTAGAAGTTCATGGTCTGCTGCTCCGCCGCCGTGATGATGCCGATGCACAGCTTGGTGCCCAGCTCCGCCTGGTTGGAGATGGATTTCTTGATGGTATCGTAGGGGAAGCAGTGCTCGGAGATGGTGGGCCTGCCCGGTGTCACCTCGGTGTAATGCCCCACCATGTCCTCGGCATGGACCCCGGTTTCCATGTCCATCAAATCCGCATAGCGGTATAGGTGGTCAAAGTCCTCCAGCAAGGCGAAGTCCAAAGCGGTTTTCACATAGGGGTCCGCCTCCCGCTGGGCCAGATGGGCCGTCAGGTCCACCGCCAGCTGCTCGTACCCGATGGTATGCTCCAGCACCGTCTCGTCCACGGGCTTTAGGGCGCTGAGCAGCTTTTGCTGCTGCTGCTCCAGCCTGCGCAGCAAGGCCAGCTGCCTTCGCACGTCGTTGTTGGAACAGTGCCGAGAGAACTGGTGGGAAAACCAGACGTTTTCAAACTCCGTGCCGTTCATGAGGATGATCCGGGTGCGGGTGTAGGGGTCCACCTGATGCTTGTCATAGGGGGCCGGGTACAGCCCCTTCCAGTCCAAAATGCAGTCCTCCAGGCATCCGTTTTTCTGCTCAAATGGGTTCATGCTTCGCTCTCCTTCTCCTGGGCTTACTACCCTTTGGGAGGTAGTATGCGCCAAGGAAGGGAATTCCAAACAAAAATCCATACGCCTTTTCAGGGCTCCGCCCCGAACTCCGCATAGGAATTTCATCTCTTAAGCCGCAGTCGGCAATGGTCCCTACCCCCGCTCGCCCAGCCATTCCTTTACCTTAAGCCCGGCGGCATACACCGCGTTCTTCCGTTCCCCCTCCTGGGTCAGGGCCTCCATGGCCTCCCGCAGGGGTAGCCCCTTCAGCATGGCTTCCAAAAGCCGGGCCTCCAAGGACAGAGGGCTTTCCTGCCGGGGCGCGGGGATCGGGTCCTCCTTCCCCCAGCGCAGCACCAGGCAGTATTCCCCCTTGTCCGCCTTGGGGTTGGCCCGGAGGGCGGCCAGCACCTCCCCCACAGGTCCCCGCAAGGTCAATTCGTGCTTCTTTGTCAAGTCGCAGCTGACGCTGACCTGGGTATGGGGCAGCTCCTCCGCCACACAGCACAGCAGCTCCGCCACCCGGTGGGGGGACTCGTGCACCACCGCCAGCTTGGAGTGGGTCCGCATATCCCGAAGCTTCTCCCGCAGGTCTTTTTTGTTTCTGGGTAGAAAACCGTAAAAGGTGAACTCCTCCACCGGCATGCCGCTGACGCTGAGGGCTGCGGCCAAGGCCGTGGGCCCCGCCACCGCCACCACCTCAATCCCCGCTCCCACCGCTTCCTCCACCAGCGCGCTGCCGGGGTCGCTGATGCAAGGGGTACCCGCGTCCGTGGTAAGGGCCACATCGATGTTTTCCGCCAGCATGCGCTGCACGATCCAGGCGGACTTGCCCTTCTCGTTATGCTCGTGGCAGCTGGTCATGGGGGTGGCAATGCCAAAGACGCTGAGGAGCTTTTGAGTTACCCGGGTGTCCTCGGCGGCAATGAGGCCCACGGCTTTCAGGGTATCAATGGCCCGGGGCGTCATATCCCCCAAATTGCCGATAGGGGTAGCCACCACATAGAGGGTCGGCATGGCCTTCTCCTTTGCTGTTTGCGTTGTTAACCCCGTTCAAACACCCGCAGCTTGGCGCTGCGGGAGCGGGGATTATCCTCCACCTCCCGGGGGGAGGGCTTCACCGCCCCGCCTGCCAGCACCTTGCCCAAGGGCTTCCTGCCGCAGGTGCAGATGGGGGCCTTGGGTGGGCAGGTACAGGGGTTTTGAAGGTTGCGGAAGGTGTTTTTCACGATCCGGTCCTCCAAAGAATGAAAGGTAATCACCAGCAGCCTGCCCCCGGGGGCCAGGCAACCGGCAATGTCGCGCAAAGCCACTTCCAAAGGGGCCAGCTCGTCATTTACCGCGATGCGCACCGCCTGAAAGGTCCGCCGGGCGGGGTGCCCCTCGTCCTTGCGGCGCACCGCCTTGGGGATGGCCGCGTCCACCAGGTTCACTAAATCCCCGGTGGTAAGGATCGGCGCTTTGGCGCGCCTTTCCTCCAATATCTGCGCGATGCGGGCCGCCCATTTTTCCTCCCCATAGTCGGCCAGCACCCGGCGGAACTCCTGGGGGCTCACGGCAGCCAGATATTCCGCCGCCGTGATGCCCTGGCTTTGGTCCATGCGCATGTCCAAGGGCGCGTCCTCATGGTAGCTAAAGCCCCGCTCCGCCGTATCCAGCTGGTGGCTGCTGACCCCCAAGTCCAGCAAAGCCCCGTCCAGGGGTCCGGCCCCTGCCTCAGCCAGCAGCCTTTTGGCATCGTGGAAGTTCCCCCGGATGGGATGAAAGCCCGGGTACTCCCCCAAGCGTTCCCCGGCGGCGGCGATAGCCGCCTCATCCCGGTCCATGCCGTAGAGGGTGGCCTGGCCCCCGGCGGCTTCCAAAATGCCCCGGCTGTGACCTCCGCCCCCCAGGGTGCCGTCCAGGTACACGCCCCCGGCTTGGGGGCGCAGCCAGTCCATCACCTGGTCAAACAGCACCGGCAGGTGATGGAAGGAGGCCGCGTTTTCCTGTTGACGGTCCATATCTTACAGGCTTTCCTTCAACCCGGTGATGCGCTCCCGCAGGGACGCCAGCATGCTCCGGTTGGTTTTCAGCTTCTCCTGCTCCTGCTGCACCAAAGCCTCCGGGGCCTTGGCCAAAAAGCCCTGGTTGTTTAGCTTGCCCTCGCCCCGGCTGATTTCTCCTTCCAGCTGGGCGGCCTCCTTCTCCAGGCGGGCCGCCTCCTTGGCAAAGTCCACCAAATCCCCCAAAGGAATGCGGATCTCTCCGGCGGCGCACACGGCGCTGACTGTCTTTTGCCCGGCAAGGGCGTCCTTGCCCCCCAGCTGTACGTCGCTGGCCCCAGCCAGCCGCTGCAAGTAGGGCTCCGCCAAAGCCAAGGTGTCCTCCCAGCCCTCCTCGGGGATCAAGGTCACATGGGTGCGCTTGCCGGGCTGCACGTTCATCTCCGCCCGCAGGTTGCGGATAGCCCGGATGATCTCCATCAGGCCCTCCATCTGCCGCTCCTCCCGGGCAAAGTCAAACTCCGGCCGCAAGGCGGGCCAGGGGGCCAAAATCAGCATGCCCTCCTTCCCCGGCAAATATTGGTATACCTCCTCCGTCAGGAAAGGCATGAAGGGATGCAGCAGCTTTAAGAGCCCCTCCAGCACATACAGCAGCACAGCGCGCACGTTGCTTTTGGCGGCCTCGTCCTGGCCGGTGAGGCGGCCCTTGCTGAGCTCAATATACCAATCGCAGAACTCACTCCAGGCAAAGTCGTAAATTTTGGAGGCGGCCAGGCCGAAATCCCCCTCCTCCATGTGCTGGCTCACCTCTGCCACGGCCTTTTGGAAGCGGCTGAGGATCCATTGGTCCGGCAAGGTCAAAGCCTCCGGGCGGATGTCCTTGCGGCGATGGATGTTCATCAGCACAAAGCGGGAGGCGTTCCACACCTTGTTGGCGAAATTCCGGGCGCTTTCCACCTTCTCGGTGGAAAAGCGGGTGTCGTTGCCGGGGCTCACCCCGTTGGCCAAGGAGAAGCGCAGCGCGTCCGCCCCGTACTGGTCGATAATTTCCAGGGGGTCCACGCCGTTGCCCAGGCTCTTGCTCATCTTGCGGCCCTTGTCGTCCCGCACCAGGCCGTGGATCAGCACGGTGTCAAAGGGCACGTCCCCCATCTGCTCGATGCCGCTGAAAATCATCCGGGCCACCCAGAAGAAGATGATGTCATAGCCCGTCACCAGCATGTTGGTGGGGTAGAAATACCGCAGATCCTCGGTTTGATCGGGCCAGCCCAAGGTGCTGAAGGGCCACAGGGCGGAGGAGAACCAGGTGTCCAGCACGTCCTCGTCCTGGCGCAGATGGGCGCTGCCGCAGAAGGGGCACACATCCGGCGCTTCCCGGGCCACGATGGTCTCCCCGCAGCCCTGGCAGTACCAGGCGGGAATCCGGTGACCCCACCACAGCTGGCGGCTGATGCACCAGTCCCGGATGTTCTCCATCCAGTTATAGTAGGTTTTGGTGAACCGCTCCGGCACGAAGCGG
>JARKQO010000059.1 GCA_029974855.1 Eubacteriales bacterium | reverse complement strand
GGCTCATAGGCGTTCTCCACCCGGCTGGCCAACGCTTGCTCCCCGCTGAGGTCCATCAGCAGTCCGGCCTTTTCCAGGGTATCCAGATCGCATTCGTCGGACCAGATCATGGCCACGTCCCAGCCCTGGGGGTTCTCCAGCAGAAACTGCCGGGCATTGCTCCGGGCCATGTCGTCATACTCCGGGCGGATGATTTCCACCGTTTGGTCCGGATACGCCTGTTGATATTCAGCGCTCCCGCCAAAGCCCGTATCCAGCACCCGAAGGGGCTGGGCCAAGGCGGAACCCGCCAGCAGGCAAAGGGCCAAAGTGATAGCTGCCAATCGCTTCATACGTCATTCTCCTTTCCGCACCGGGGTTATGGTAACAGTCCATTCATCCTTCAAATAGGTATCCTCCGGCTCCTCCCGGAGCCAATCCCCCTCCTGGGTTACCTCCCAATTGGAGATGCGCAGGCTCAGGCGGTAACTCTCCGATCGTTCTATGGTGTCAGGCACCCATTTCCCGTCCGTAACGCCTCCCCCCTCGAACTCCAGGCTAAAGCGGATGCTGCCGTCCTTCTGGGCCATCTCGGTATAGCCGATCTCCGAAGCGTTCAGGGACCCATCCTCATTCAGCACTCCGTTGGCTACGCACTTGGCCAGAATGATCCTGGCGTTCCGCTGGGCCGCCAGCTCCGCGTAGCTGGGGGCATCCTCGGGAATTTCCTCCGGGCCGTAGTGTATCAGGTATCCGGCTGCCTCATTCACACCGTAGTCCTCCGGCAGCAGCACGATATTGGCCCCCTCCCTGGGGCGCATGGTTCCGGTTCCGTAGATCATGCCGTCCTTGTAGATCACGTCGTCCAAGGTGTAGACCACATCCCCCAGCACGGCGCTTTCCCCTGAGGGGGCGATGTCTCCCGCCAGCAGGCTTTCCTTGGTTTCCTGTCCATAGAGCCAACCGAAGAGATCCGCCGTTTGGGACGCGATGACCGCGTAGGCCACGCCTCCCAGGGCCAGCACAATGGCCAAAGCGATGACGGCGGTTCGCAGCGATATCCTTCTCACGGGCTTTTCCTCCTTGTCCAGCCGGGCCAGTGTGGAGGAAACACGGCAGGCCAGGGCCTCCG
>JARKQO010000058.1 GCA_029974855.1 Eubacteriales bacterium | reverse complement strand
CTCAGCGGCAAGAGCAGCGACATGCGGGACATCGACGATCTGTGCGACGCCGTGGACGAGGACGCTATCACCGCCCGGGAGATGCTGGCCTACAGCATCCGCAAGTACATCGGCGCCTACGCGGCGGCCATGGGCGGCGTGGACGTCATCGCCTTCACGGCGGGCATCGGAGAAAACAACGACATCATCCGGCGGATGGTTATGGAGAACATGGAGTTTTTGGGGGCCAAGCTGGATTTGGAGAAGAATCGGATCAACCGCAAGGAAATCGTCATCTCCACCGAGGACAGCAAGGTGAAGATCGTGGTGATTCCCACGGACGAGGAGATCGTCATCGCCCGGGACACTTTGGCCATCGTGTCCGGAGAAGGCGTGGAGTAAAGCCCAGGCCCAGAAAAACATGGTTGACAAACCCTCCCTGGGGCCGTATAATACTGCATGGTCACGTTTGAGGAGGGTCCCATGCTGCTGGATGTTTCAAAAGCTTTTTTGGCACCGGGCACGGCGTTCCCCTTTGAGGCGAAGGTACAGCTTCCGCCCCAGGACGTGATGGGGGAAACGGTGGCCTTTGAGGAAGCCTTGCTCCAGGGAACCTACAGCGTTCTGCAGGACGCTGTGCACCTGAAGGGAATCCTCACGGCGGTGGCCCACGCGCCCTGCGCCCTGTGCCTGGGCCCGGCGGACATTCCCCTTCGGGTCTCCTTTGCGGAGGTGTTTCGCAAAGATGCCAACGACCAGGAGGATGAGGCCTTTCCCTACGAGGGAAAAGCCGTCTCCCTGGATCAGATGGCGCTTACGCTGACGATGCTCCATTTGCCCATGCGCTTCCTCTGCCAGGAGGATTGCGCCGGCACCCAGGAGCTTCAGGCGTGGCAAAGGGATATTTCCAAGAGCTCATGCGAAGATGGATCGCCTACGCAGCGTCCTTTTGAAGCATTGCAGCACTTGCTTAAGAAGGACGAGGAGGTGTAGATATGGCTCTTCCCAAGGGAAAAGTATCCAAGGCCCGTGGCCGCAGCCGCCGGGCCAATTGGAAGCTGAGCCTGCCCGGCATCGTGGAATGCCCGCAGTGCCATCAAAAGAAGCTTTCCCACCGCGTGTGCAAGCACTGCGGATACTACAACGGCAAGCAAGTAATTGACATGACCGAGAAAAAGAAGGAAAACGCTTAAGTTTCCTTCCAGCCCCGGACGCACCGCCCTTTCCGGTTCAAAACCGGGAGGCGGCCCCGGGGGCGACGGCCCTGGGAACAAGAGGAGTACGCGTTCCGCCCCACAGAGAGAGCAACCCTTGGCTGAAAGGCTGCTTGGACCGGCGGGGACGCGGAAGGTCGCTTGGGAGGGCGCGGAATGAACGGCATGCCGCTAGTTCCGCCGGGTGCGCCCGCTACAGCGCGGGGAGGCGCTTGCGCCGCAAGCGCGAAAAAAGGTGGTACCACGGAGCCGCTCCGTCCTTTGGGACGAGGCGGCTTTGCTGTTTGATATGGAGGGATACCATGAGCTTTTGGGAAAAGGTAATGGGGCGGCTGAGCGTGCCCGGGCTTTTGCTGGTAACGGCGGGGGTAGTGCTGGTGTTTCAGGCGGCAAAGCTGTGCCGGTTGCTTTTCAAGGACAATGGGGATAAGGCTGTTGGCCCTGTGAAGCTTTTGGGGCTGGCCCTGGTGGTTTTGGGGGCCGTGATTTTATTGGATTGGATTCCGGGGCTTTGAGCCCTGCAAGTGGAGGGACAACGATGAGCGAGCAGCACGAGTTTGCCATGGAGAAGGTATACAATCCCCAGGCCATTGAAGACAAGCTCTACCAAATGTGGGAGGAAAGCGGCGCTTTTGTGGCCCGCCGGGTGGAGGGAAGGAAGCCCTACACCATCGTGATGCCGCCCCCCAACATCACCGGGCAGCTGCACATGGGCCATGCCATGGACTGCCTTCTTCAAGACGCCCCCACCCGCTACCACCGCATGAAGGGGGACCCCACCTTGTGGCTGCCGGGCACGGACCACGCCTCCATCGCCACGGAGGTGAAGATCGTGGAGCAGATGAAGGCCCAGGGGGTGTCCAAGGAGGACATTGGCCGGGAGGGCTTTTTGGAGCGGGCCTGGAAGTGGAAGGAAGAATACGGCGGGCGGATCAACCGGCAGCAGCGCAGGCTGGGAGCCAGCTGCGACTGGAGCCGGGAGCGCTTCACCATGGACGAGGGCTGCAACCGGGCCGTGCGGGAGGTGTTCGTGCGGCTGTACGAAAAGGGGCTCATCTACCGGGGGGACCGGATCATCAACTGGTGCCCGGTGTGCAGAACCGCCCTCTCTGACGCGGAGGTGGAGTATGAGGAGCAGGACAGCCATCTGTGGCACATCCGCTACCCCGCCGTGGACGGGGGCCCCGGGGTGGTGGTGGCTACTACCCGGCCGGAAACCATGCTGGGGGATACCGGCGTGGCCGTGAACCCGGAGGATGAGCGCTATACCGCCTTGGTGGGGAAGAAGGTCATGCTGCCCATCGTGAACAAAGAAATCATCGTGGTGGCGGACGACTACGTGGACCGGGAATTCGGCACCGGCGCGGTGAAGATGACCCCGGCCCATGACCCCAACGACTTCGAGGTGGCCCAGCGCCACAATTTGGAAGTGCTGCGGGTGACCCACGACGACGGCACCATGAACGAAAACGCGGGCCGCTTTGCGGGGATGAAGGCCCTGGAGTGCCGCAAGGCCATCGTTCAGGAGCTGGAGCAGCTGGGCCTGCTGGTGAAGATCGAGGACTATGACCACAACGTGGGCACCTGTTACCGCTGCCACCAGACCGTGGAGCCCCTGGTGAGCCGCCAGTGGTTCGTGAAGATGGAGCCCCTGGCCGCCCCAGCCATCCAGGCGGTGAGGGAGGGGAGGACCCGCTTCGTGCCGGAGCGGTTCACCAAAACCTACTATAACTGGATGGAGAACATCCGGGACTGGTGCATCAGCCGCCAGCTGTGGTGGGGTCACCGGATTCCCGCCTGGTACTGCCAGGGCTGCGGGGAGACCATCGTGGC
>JARKQO010000051.1 GCA_029974855.1 Eubacteriales bacterium | reverse complement strand
GACAGGTCCTTGCCCTGAGGGATCCCCTGGACGCCATCACGAGAAAAATCGCCTTCTGCCCCGAGGACCGCAAGCGGGACGGAATCATCGGCGATCTTTCCGTCCGGGAGAACATTTTCCTGGCTGTCCAGGCCAAGCGCGGCTTTTTGAAGCCCATGCCCCGGCAGGAGCAGCGGGCGCTGGCGGAGAAATACATCAAGCTGCTGTCCATCGCCACCCCGGACGCGGAGAAGAAGGTGGGCGAGCTGTCTGGCGGCAATCAGCAAAAGGTGATTTTGGCCCGCTGGATGGCCACGGACCCGGACGTGCTGATCCTGGACGAACCCACCCGGGGCATTGACGTGGGCGCGAAGGCGGAGGTCCAGCGCCTGATGCTGGAAATGTGCGAAAAGGACATGGCTTTGATCTTCATCAGCTCGGAATTGGACGAGATCATCCGCTGCTCCAATCGCATCATCGTCATGCGGGACAGCGCCAAGGCTGCGGAGCTGGACGGCGAAAACTGCGAGCAGTCCGATATCCTGGCGATCATCGCCAACGAAACCCCGGAGGTGAACGCATGAAACGCAAATGGAATTGGGAGAGCATCGTCCGCTCCAAAGTGTTCTGGGCGGTGGTGGCGGAGTCGCTGATCCTGTTGGTGGCGGTGATCCTTCGGCCCGACTTCCTGAAAATCGAAATCAACCAAGTCACCGGCATGCTTTACGGCGTTCCCATCGACATCCTCAACCGCTCGGCGGAGATCATCATCATCGCCATGGGCATGACGCTGGTGATCGCCCTGGGGGGTACGGACCTGTCCGTGGGCGCTCTGGTGGCCGTTTCCGGGGCGCTGGCGCTGAAATTCCTGCGCTGGGATGTGCTGGTGTATAACACCCCCGGGAACTACACCATCATGCCCTTCTATTTGGTGATTTTGGTACCGCTGGTGGTATGCACCCTCATGGGCGCCTTCAACGGCCTGCTGATCTCCAAGCTGAAGCTCCAGCCCATTATCGCCACGCTGATTTTGATGGTGGCCGGGCGCGGCATCGCCCAGATCATCACCAACGGCAAGCAGTTTACCACCATGTACACGCCCTACCAGCAAATCGCGTTGGGCAAGGTGCTGTGGCTGCCCCTTCCCATCATCATCGCCGCGGTGGTGGTGGTCTCCGTAGCGCTGTTTACCCGCAAGACCTCCTTTGGCATGTTCGTGGAATCCGTGGGCGTCAACCCCAACGCCAGCCGGGTGTCGGGCCTGAAATCCAGCCGCATCATCCTGATCGCCTACATCATCACAGGCTTCCTGTCCGGCATCTCCGGGCTGATCTACTCCAGCCGCATCTCCTCCTGCGACTCCAACAACGCCGGCGTGAATAACGAAATGGACGCGATCCTGGCGGTGGTCATCGGCGGAACCAGCATGTCCGGCGGCAAGTTTAGCCTGGCCGGAACGGTGGTGGGTGCGCTGATCATGCGTACCATCATCACCTTGGTGTATTTCTTCGGCATCGTATCCGAGGCCATCCTGGCCTTTGAGGCCGTGATCATCGCGGCGGTCATCGTGCTCCAATCCGAGCCCGTGCGCAAGGCCATGGCCAAGCGCGGGCGCAAAAAAGTGACGGGAGGTGTGGTCCGTGCTTAAGGTCGAGGCGAAGCGGCAAACCCTGTTCTCACGCCTGTTCAACCCCAAGTTCGTGATGGTCTACGCCACCCTGGGCATCTTTTTGGTGATCTACCTGTTCGGAGCCCTGCTGTATGGCAACAAGGGCTTCACCACCATCCGGACCCTTACGCTGATGTTCATTGACAACGCCTATGTGGGCATCTCCGCCATGGGCATGACCATGGTGCTGATCATCGGCGGCATTGACCTGTCAGTGGCGGCTGTGGCCTCCCTCACCGGCATGTTCATTGCCTACGGCACCTCCGTGCTGGGGCTGGACCCCCTGCTGTGCATGGCCTTTGCCCTATGCGTGGGCACAGGCCTTGGGCTGTTGATGGGCGCGACGATCCACTACCTGAACGTACCTCCCTTCATCACCACCCTGACGGGGATGTTCCTGGCCCGGGGCGTCTGCTCTTTGATCAGCCGGGAATCCATCTCCATCTCCCATGCCACCATCGATGCCCTGGCAGGCTGGAAGATCTACCTGATGCACCTCGTGGACGGGGAATGGGTCAAGTTCAAACCCGTGGCCTATATCAATTTCAACGTGCTGCTGATGATCTTCATGGTGATTGTGGGCGTTATCCTGCTGCAATGGACGCGCTTTGGCCGCAACGTGTACGCCATCGGCGGCAGCGAGCAGTCCGCCAAGCTGATGGGCCTGCCCGTAGGCCGCACCAAGGTACTGGTATACGGCATCAACGGCTTCTGCTCCGCCCTGGCGGGAATCGCCTACGTGCTGTACGTGAAATCCGGCTGGAACCTGGCCCTGGCGGGGGGAGAGCTGGACGTGATCTCCTCCGCCGTCATCGGCGGCGTGCTGCTCACCGGCGGCGTGGGATACCCCATCGGTACGCTCCTTGGCGTCATGCTGAAATCCACCATCCCCGCGCTGATCACCTTCAACGGGAACCTCAACTCCTGGTGGGCCAAGATCGCCACCGGCGCGTTGCTGCTGCTGTTCATCGTCATCCAGCGCATGGTGGTGAACTACTCGGCCCGGAAAAAGGCGAAGTAGGGGGACGGCAGGGGCTTTGCCCCTGCACCCCACCAAAGGGACGCGTCCCTTTGGAATCCCCTCTTTGGGTTCATATGAAAAGAGCCGGGCACACGACAAACTGCCTCGGCTCTTTTCTTTACTATGTTTCATGATGGGATTCTTAAGGGATGAAATCCCTTAAGCGGAGGTCTGGGGGCAGCGCCCCCAGCGTCTCCCCCCTCTCGTCGTCTCCCCCCCATTTCGTCCCCCCGTCACCTCTTGCACGAATTCCGGTACTCCCTGGGGTTCATGCCCACGTTCTTCTTGAAGAGATAGCTGAAATAGTGGGGATCGTTGTAGCCGATGGCCGCCGCCACCTCGCTGGAGCGCTTGTCCGTGCTTTTGAGCAGCTCCCGGGCCTTTTTCATGCGCAGCTCCGTGAGATATTCGATGAAGGTGCTGCCCACCTCCTGGGAGAACACGGTGCAAAAGTGGTTGTTGGACAGGGCCACGTGCCGGGCTACGTCGCTTAAGGTGATGTCCGCCCGGGCGTAGTGCTGGTCGATGTAGGCGAAGGCACTGCGGATCACCGAGCCATAGCGGGACATGGTCTGGCTGTCCCGGAACTGGATGGCCTTCAGCAGGATCTCCCGGGCGGAATCCACCATATCCTCCTGGTCCGCAAAAGCCCGCAGGTGTCCGCTTTGCTGCTGCACCGCCTCGGGCACGATCTCCGCCGGGTCGCCGCCGCTTTCCCGAATCACCCGCATGGCTGCCAGCAAAATGTCCACGTACAGGTAGTTGGCCATGATTACCGACTGGCGGGCCACGGTGCCGATGGAATCGAAATGGGCCTTGAGGATTTCCTCCGCCTCCTGGCTACTGGCATAGCGCAGCTTTTCAAACAGCGGCACCACGTCCAGGCCCATGAGCCTGGCCCCCACCTGCATGCCCCGGTCCACGGTGTCCATGATGCGGGTCTGGTCCGCGTGGGCGTCCATGCCCTTGAGCACCGCCTGGGCC
>JARKQO010000022.1 GCA_029974855.1 Eubacteriales bacterium | reverse complement strand
GTTCCTGGCCACCGAGGGGAAGCGGGCCTTGGTTTGGCCGGAGGCATGCGCCCTGGAGGCCCTCCGCCTGATGCGGGCCGCCCGGTACGGGGCCAATGCCCGCGTCGTGGCCAGGGTGGAGGCAAGCTCAGTCCCCTTGGTGACCCTGGGCACCCGGGGGGGGGGTACCCGCTCCATCGAGCCCCTGGCAGGGGAGGGGCTGCCAAGGATCTGCTGAGATGCCGGGGGCCTACGGCCCAAGCGGACGCGTCTTTTGACCATGGCGTAGCACCATGGTTTTTCTGATTTGATGGCAAGGGAGAGCTTTACAATGGGACCGATTCTTGTTAGCATGAAACGGGGAGGGTGAAAGAATATGACACTCAGAAAAAACCTTCAGGAGATCCTCGTGATTGTTTTGATCGCCGTTTGTATCATGCCTTTTTTGGTTCTCCCTTTTTTTTCTTTGCCAATGCTGGATGATTTTTACAACGCGTCTCACCAGCGGCGCCTGTATGAACAAAATCCATCCCCTTTCTATGGGGCCGTAACGGTGTTGGTGGACGGCTATTTGCATCTGGGCTATCCCCCTATTGTTTTTGTAAATTTTATGCTTGCCCCTTTCCTCCGCTTTGGAATCGCGGGAATCCGTGCCACTGTCTTTTGCATGAATCTGATGTTTTTGCTTTCTACGTATTTATTCGTGAAGTGGGTATTGAAAGGAATATGCAAGGATACAAACAGACTGCACCGGCTGGTCTTTTATCTTCTTTTGATCGCATGCTTTGGCGCGTTTAGATATAACGAAGAGATTCTTACTTGGGCCACCTGTTCTTTGGGGTATCTGTTGCCTATCAATTGTATGTTTTTAGGCTTGGCTTTTTTTGTGAAAGCATATGTCACTTCCAAAAGGCGGTATTGGATCTTCAGCGCTGTGCTAGGGGTGGCAGGGGCTTGCGGCCCCACCAACATCTCGGCCCTTGTGTGCGGCCTGTATTTGGCAGCGTTCCTACTGCTGCTGATCAACCGGAAAAACAGCGGGGCGGCGGCTGTGGCCGTGCTCGTTGTCATTGCGGCAGGCATTCTTGCGCTATGCGCTCCCGGGCTTTATACGCGGCATGTAGCGGAGAGCCTCACAACGGAATACTCATGGCTGAGCTCTCTTTCCACGGCGTCGGGTAAAATTTTGGAGATGGTCAAGGGCCTGTTGCTTTCCCCAGTCAGCCTCGTGATAGGCTTTGCCGCGATTTTTGCCTCAAAATGGTTTGTGTTTGCCAAACCTGTTCATTGGCTGAATATCGTCCTTACGGCAGCGGTAGCGGTCGTTGCTCCCACGATCGTGGTTTTCCCGCATTTTTTGGGTTATGGTACGGATTTTTTTCCATTGCGTGCCGCTTTTGTGGCGGATGTGATCATCCTGATCAGCATTTTCGGGGTCCTTTTGTCGGTGATCGCTTTTTGCAAATCAAGGATGGGCAAAAGGGAGAGGCCTCAAGGGAGCCGCGCTTTCTGGCCATTGGCGGTCACGGTGGCGCTGCTTGGCTGCGCCCTTGCGATGACGTGGCCCCTTGGGAATTTTACGCCGCTTAGGGTGATGGACGACCTGCTGGATGGAGACCTGAAGCGCACCAATGAATATTGGATAAAGACACTGAACGAATGGGAGCATTTACAGGGGCAGGATGTTTTGGTCATTGAGGAGGATCAGCAGGGCTACCGCGTGCCATACCTGGTTTATCCCTATGCGAGGGACGTTGCGAATGATTGGAGCAATGTGGCGATTGCCAATTTTTATGGCATGAACTCCATCCGGTCCGTACCATACGAAGAGTTTCTCCAACGGAACCAATAATGCTGTAAGCGCCTCCAGATTGTACAAAATTCTCCTTCGGTGGTATAATAAACTGTTATCTGTTGATAACAGACCCAGAATCAACGGGAGGTACGGGGATGTTGAGAAGGCCCGGGAGAAGGCGGGGGGTAGCCGGGAGGCTGTGGGCGGCCCTGCTGGCGGCCGTCCTGCTGGCGTTTTTGGGCTTCGGGCCCCTGGCGGTCCCCCGGGCCCTGGCCGAGGCGGCGGACGGTGTGAAGTTCGTGGCCCCCCAGCTTCCCTCGGACGTGGACCCCTACGACCCCCAGCACCCCGAGGACCTTCAGGAGGACCAGCTCTACGCCAAGTCCGCCATTTTGATCGAGGCCAAGTCCGGAGAGGTGATCTTTGAAAAGAACCCGGACGAGCGGATGTACCCCGCCTCCACCACCAAGATTCTCACGGTGCTGCTGGGAATCATGATGGGGGACATGAACGCCCAGGTCACCATGAGCGCCACCGCCGCGGACCTTCCAGAGAACAGCTCCACCATTCCCCTGGACGTGGGGGAGACCGTCAACTTTCAGGACCTGCTGTATGTAACGCTGATGCGCTCCGGCAACGAGGGCGCCAACCTCATCGCGGAGACCATCAGCGGCAACACCAACGATTTCGCGCTGCTGATGAACCAGGCTGCGGCCATGTACGGCTGCACAGGCACCAACTTCACCAACCCCAGCGGCCTTTTCAACAACGATCATTACAGCACCGCCCGGGACCTGGCCAAAATTGCCCAGGCAGCCATGCAGAACGACACCTTCCGGGACATGGCCAAGGTGTATACCTACAGCCTGCCCCGGAGCAATTTGCACCGCTCCAGGGTGCTGGTGAGCCAGTCTCCCGAGTTCCTGAACCCCAACCTGGAGGACAACCAATTCTATTACCCCTACGCCATCGGCGTGAAAACCGGCTATCTGGACAGGGCTGGCTATTGCTATGTGGGCGCGGCGGAAAAGGACGGGGTGGAGTTGATCTCCGTGGTGCTGTACACCACCAGGCCTGGCCGCTGGACCGACACCAAAATGCTGATGGAATACGGGTTCTCCCAGTTTGTCAGCATGACGCCCCTGCAGCTGTACAACCAGAACCCCGTGGTGGTGGAAACCTCGGGCTTTGCCATGGAGGACGAGGATTTGGGCCGCCTGGCCCTGGACATCCGGGCCCCCCAGGGGACCCGGGAGGTGCGCATCGTGGCCACCCGCACCGAGATAGAGGCCATGTCCCGCAACCTGAAGCAGACCGTGCTGATCGAGTACACCCGGGATTTTAACACCCCCATTACCCAGGGGGAGGTCATGGGCAAGATGACCTATTACCCCACGGATGGGGGAAGCGCCGTGGAATACGAGCTGCTGGCCTCCCGCTCCGTCGCCCGGCGGCAGAACGCCCCCAAGACCCTGGAGGAGATCGAGGCGGCGGTGTATGCCGATCCCAACCCCTTCCCGCCCTTCTCCTGGGAGCTGCTGATCATCGGCCTGAGCCCCTTTGTGGGCCTGTTTATCGTCATCCGGCTGCTGATGCGGCTGTTCCGCCGCACGGGCCGCCACAAGAAGGGCCGGGTGCCCAAGCCCGGAAACCGGTACTTCCGCTGATTCACGGCCACTGCACAAAAGGAGAGGGGGGAGGCCCATGGTGGCCCAGGTCATCGTGGACGTGATCCATACCAATGTGGCCAAGCCCTTTTCCTACCGGGTGCCCCAGGGGATGGCCCTGGCGGTGGGCACCCGGGTCAGCGTGCCCTTGGGCCCCAGGCAGGTGGACGGCCTGGTGGTGGAGCTGCTCCCGGAGGAGGAGCTGCCCCCGGAGGTGCCGCTGGAAAAGCTCAAACCCATCCGGGCCCCTTTGGAGGATTTCCCGGCGGTACCGCCGGAGCTGGTGGCTTTGGCGGAGGAGATGGCCTTGGCCGCCCACTGCCCCCTGGCGGAGACCCTGCGGCTGATGCTGCCCGCCGCTTTGCGGGCCGGGCGCATCCAGGTGAAAACGGAGGCCTTTGCCCAGCTGCTGACCGGGGTGGACGCCCAGGGGGAGGCCCAGGCCCAAAGGCGCGCCCCCAAGCGGGCCACGCTGCTTCGGCTGCTGGCGGACGGGGAGCCCCACAGCCTCAAGGACTTGGGGGAACTGGTGAAGGACCCCCGGGAGGCCTTAAAGCGCCTGGAGGAGGAGGGCCTGGTGCGGCTGTACCAGCAGGAGGCCTACCGCAGCCCCTACGAGGGCCTCCAGGCTCCGGAGAGCCAGCCCCCGGCACTGACCTCGGAGCAGAGGGAAGCCCTGGAGGGCATGCTCCCCAGCCTGGAGAAAGGGCGCGGGGCGTTTTTGCTCCACGGGGTCACGGGCAGCGGAAAGACCGAGGTGTACCTGGCCTTGGTGCGCCGGGTGCTGGACATGGGGAAAGGCGCCATTGTGCTGGTGCCGGAAATCGCCTTGACCCCCCAGATGGTGAATTGGTTCCGGGGCCGCTTCGGCCCGCAAACCGCCGTGCTCCACAGCCGCCTCACCGACGGCCAGCGCTATGACGAGTGGCGGCGCATCCGCAAGGGGGAGGCCCGGGTGGTGATCGGGGCCCGCAGCGCGGTTTTCGCCCCGATACCCAGGCTGGGGCTGGTGGTGGTGGACGAGGAGCACGAGCAAACCTACCTCAGCGACCGCCATCCCCGCTACGACGCCCGGGAGGTGGCGAAAAGCCGGACCGCCCGGGAGGGGGCGGCCTTGGTGCTCTCCAGCGCCACCCCCAGCATTCTGTCCTTTGCCAAGGCCCGGCGGGGGGATTATACCTTGGTGGAAATGCCCTCCCGGGTGCTGGGCCGCCCGCTGCCCACGGTGACGGTGGTGGATATGCGCCGGGAGCTGGCGGCGGGGAACCGCTCCTTGTTCAGCCTGGCCTTGATGGAGAAGCTTCGGAACTGCCTGGAGAAGGGCAACCAGGCCATGCTGTTTCTGAACCGGCGGGGCTACAACACCTTTGTGAGCTGCCGAAGCTGCGGCTACGTGGTGAAGTGCGACGCCTGCGACCTCTCCATGACGCTGCACCAAAAGGAGGGCAGCGAAAAAGGGGAGATGCGCTGCCATCTTTGCGGCGCGGTAAAGCCGCCCCCCCAAACCTGCCCCTCCTGCGGCAGCCCCTACATCCGCTATTTTGGCAGCGGTACCCAGCGGGTTCAGGAGGAGCTGCAAAAGCTGGTGCCCGGGGTGAAGGCCCTGCGCATGGATATCGACACCACCAAGGAGCGGGATGCCCACGCCACCATTTTGGAGGCCTTCCGCCAGGGCCGGGCCCAGGTGCTGGTGGGCACTCAGATGATCGCCAAGGGCCTGGACTTTCCCAAGGTGACGCTGGTGGGCGTGGTGGCGGCGGACATGACCTTGCACCTGCCGGATTACCGGGCCCAGGAGCGGACCTTTCAGCTCATCACCCAGGTGGCCGGCCGGGCGGGCCGGGCCCTGGAGCCCGGGGAAGTGGTGGTGCAGACCTACCGGCCGGAGCATCCATGCATTGTGGCCGCCGCCGCCCAGGACTACCGGGCCTTCTTCACCCAGGAGTTCCAGCGGCGGCGCAACGGCCTCTACCCCCCCTTTACCATGCTGGCCCGGCTGCTGGTGGAAAGCCCTAAGGAGGAGCAGGCCCGGGAGATGGCCGGCCGGCTCTATGAGGCGGTGCAAGGGTATCTGCTGACCCATCCGGCCCAGAAGAAGCGGGTGCTGCTCTGCCGCCTGGACGAGGCCCCGGTGAAGAAGATCCGGGGGCAATTCCGGTATCATGTGCTGCTGAAGCTTTTTGAGCATCCGGACGCGAACCCCGTTTTGTCGCTGCTGGCCCAGCTGGCGGCGGTGGACGGGGAAGGCTGCCGGGTCTATACGGAGGTTAACCCCACCACGCTGATGTGAAGCTGGGTGCGGGCGAACAAAGGAAGGAGAGAACAACGATGGCCATTCGGAAGATTGTGGAGATCGGCGATGAAAAGCTGCGCAAGCAAGCCAAAAAGGTGGAGAAGTTCGACCTGAGGCTGAAAATATTGCTCAAGGATATGGCGGACACCATGTACAAGGCCGAGGGCGTGGGCCTGGCTGCCCCCCAGGTGGGCATTTTGCGCCGGGTGGTGGTGGTGGACGTGGGGGAGGGCCTGCTGGAGCTGGTGAACCCGGAGATCATCGAAAGCGAGGGCTCCGAGTGCGGCCCCGAGGGCTGCCTCAGCGTGCCGGGCCGCAGCGGCCTGGTGATCCGGCCCTCCAAGGTGACGGTGCGGGCCCAGGACGCCAAGGGCGAGTTCTTTGAGGTCACGGGGGAGGGATACCTGGCCCGGGCCTTCTGCCACGAGATCGACCACTTGAACGGCGTGCTGTACGTGGATAAGAGGGAGCGGGAAATCTTCCCCGATGAGGAGGAGGACGACCTGGACTGCGGCCAGGAGGAGGCCCAGGATGAGGCTCCGGAGGACGCGCCCAAGGATGTCCCCGGGGAAACCCCGGAGGCAGACTCGGGGGCTTCCCAAGAAGCGGCCGGGGAGGAAAAGGCGTGAGCTTGAGGGTGGTATTCATGGGTACCCCGCTTTTCTCGGTGCCCTCGTTGCGGGCTATGGTGGAGGCCGGGCAGCCTGTGGCGGGGGTGTTCACCCAGCCGGACCGGC
>JARKQO010000009.1 GCA_029974855.1 Eubacteriales bacterium | reverse complement strand
GAGGTTGAACACGCCCTTGAGGTTCACGTCTATCACGATGTCCCACATCTCGTCGGTCATCTTGTGCAGCAGCGCGTCTTTGGTGATGCCCGCGTTGTTCACCAAAATGTCCACCTTGCCGTACCGGGCGGCCGCCTCGTCCGCGACGGCCTTGCAGTTTTCCACATCGGTGACGTTGAGCTTCATGTACGCCACGTTCTCCGCCTCGTAGGACAGTGGGTTCATGTCCGCCGCGATTACCGTCGCGCCCTCCAGGGCGAACCGTTGGCAGCACGCCGCGCCGATGCCTGCCGCGCCTCCCGTAACCAAAGCCACCTTGCCTTCCAACCGATTTGCCATGTTCTTCCCTCTTTTCCCTGTTGTAATGGATCGGGTCTTACAGGACCTTGATATCAGCGTCCGTCAGAATGAAGCCCAGCACCAAAGCCGTGAATTCCGCGGGCTTTTCGTACATGGCCGCGTGCCCCGCGTCCTCGATGCGGGCATAGGCCGCCCCAGGGATGGCCTGGGCCATCTCCCGCTGCTGGTAGGGCGGCGTGACGTAGTCCAGCTCCGAGGAGATCACCAAAGTTCGGGCCGTGATGCTTGGAAGGCTGTCCCGCACGTCGTGGCTCTCCGCCGAGCGGGTCAGGCGGGCGAAGGCGTCATAAACCTGGGGAGTGAAGGCCCGCACAAACAGCTCCTCCCGGGCGCTGGCCCAGGCGGCATTGCGCTCGTAGAACTGGGGGGAGTATACGATGGGGATGCAGGTTTTGAAAAACTGGCGGCCATCGTGGCTGTTAAAGGCGTACTCCCAGGAGCGCCCGATGTCCCGGAGCCAGTTGGAGGTATAGGCGGCGGTGTTGGCCAGCACCAATTTCCGCACCCGGCCCGGATGGGCGGCGGCCAGCTGCATCGCCACCTCGCCCCCGTAGGAGATGCCCGCCACATCGGCGGCCTCTAGGGCCAGGTGGTCCATCAGGGCCAGCACCGCCTCCACCTGCAAGGCCTGGGTGTAGTCAACCTCCATCTTGGCCGAGCGCCCCTGGTCCAACAGATCCAACAGGATCAGGCGGCAGTGGGGCGCGAAGGCGGGCACGAAGGCCGCCCAGGAGGCGCAGGACATGAAGATGCCGTTGAGCACGATAAGGGGAAAGCCCTGGCCGTGGGATTCATAATACATCTCCCGGCCCTTGAAGGTAAAGCTGGACATATCCGCGCCCTCCTTTATGTCAGGAAAAGATACTCCTTGGCGGCGGCCTCAAGCTCCTCCCGGAACCTGGGGTGGGCGATGGCGATCAAGGCCTCGGCCCGCTTGGCCACGCTCAGCCCCCGCAGGTGCGCCACGCCGTACTCGGTGACGACGTAGTCCACATCGTTGCGGCTCAGGGAGACGGCAGCTCCCGGCTTGAGCAGGGGAACGATTTTGGATACTTCCTCCCGCTCCCCTGTTTCGGGGTTTTTCACCATGGCGGTGGAGTACAGCGCGATAAAGGAGCGGCCGTTTTTGCTTTTTTGCGCCCCCGTGGCGGTATCGCTCTGGCCGCCGGTGCCGGAATACTGCAGATGCCCGATGCTTTCGGAGCAGCATTGGCCGGTCAGGTCGATCTCGATGGAGGTGTTGATGGACACCTGGTTGTCGTTTTGGGCGATCACGTGGGGGTCGTTCACCTGGGAGCCGGGCTTGATGAGCACCTGGGGGTTGTTGTGCATGAAGGCGTACATCTCCTGGGTGCCCAAAGCGAAGCAGCAGACGCTTTGGCCCCGGTCCACCTGCTTAAGGCTGTTGTCCACCGCACCGCAGCGCATCAGGCGCATGATGCCGGTGGTCATCATCTCCGTGTGGACCCCCAGGTGCTTTTTATCCTTGAGGAACTCGCAGACCGCGTTGGGGATGCCCCCGATACCCACCTGGATGCAGTCGCCGTCGTTGATTCTGTCCGCGATGAAGTGGCCGATCTTCCGGTCCTTCTCGTTGGAGGACACGTCGGGGATCTCCGGCAGGAAGTAGTCCGCCTCAATCAGGTGCGTCACCTCCTCCAGCCGCAGCACGTGGTCCCCCGTGGTCCGGGGGATGTTGGGGCTGATTTCCAGGATGACCATGTCCGCCGAGCGGGCCAGCTCCATCTCATATACGTTGGAGCAGGAGAGGGCCACGTTGCCGTCCTCGTCCGGCATGGAGGCGGAGCTCATGAAGATGTTGGTGTGCACCGCCGCGTTGCGCTTGACTCCGGCAAAGTGCAGATTGTTGGGGATGAAGGACACCTGCCCCGTTTTTTGCAGCTGCCGCAAAAGGGGCGTGAAAAACCAGCTTTCCACCCTGAACGCACGGAAGTATTCGGGGTTTTCCAGGTATTCTCCTGTCACCATGGGCAGGCAGTTGGTGA